>NZ_WBSL01000005.1 GCF_009377345.1 Deinococcus terrestris
TAATCGCGTCCTTCATCGGCTCCAGTGCCAGGGCATCCACCGTGGACCCTTAGTATCTTGACCCTTCCATTCATTCACGCACGTCCCGACCCACCCAGGCGAACCTGAGCGGCGCCCGGAAGGCGCTCTCTGTGCTTGTTCTCTCGCACACCTCTTCGCTTGTCATGCTCCCCGCCTCGCTTGAGGCTCAGAAAAGATACACCCCAACCCTGAACCTGTCAACACCCTCTATCTGTCCGTGCCTGAACCTCGCTCGGCCACCGGAAAAAGCTCACTCTGCCGAGCAAAATGCTTCGGCCTCGGCCCAAGTGCATCATGGAGAGCGTGACCCCGCACGTTCTCTCCTTCTTTCGACTCACGTTGCCCACCCTCCTGACCACCGCTTTGGTCGGGTGTGGGCAAGGGGAGGCCATGCAAGTTCGGCAGGTCACCTCAGGCGGCACCCTCTACACGGTGGCGACGGTGGACCTGACGCGGGACCGCCTGGAACTGCACTGGCTCAATCCCACCACGGGGGAGCCTTACGGAACGTTTCGGCAGGTCATGGCGCGGCTGGGCAAGAGTGGGCGGCGCGTGCTGTTTGCCACCAACAGCGGCATCTACGCGCCTGGGCTGAAGCCGCTGGGCCTGCATGTGGAAGGAGGCCGAACACTGGTGCCTCTCAACAATGCCCGTTCTGGCGGCAACTTTGCCCTGTTGCCCAACGGAGTGTTCTGGATCAGGGGCAAGCAGGCGGGGGTGACAGAGACTCAGGCTTACCGCCGTGCAGACCTGCGGCCCACCTTTGCCAGTCAGTCCGGGCCACTGCTTGTCGAAAAGGGGCGGCTGCATCCGGCCTTCAACAAGAGCGGCACCAGCTTCAAGGTTCGCAGCGGCGTAGGTGTGTGCTCGGACGGGAGGGTGCGCTTTGTGGTGAGCGGCGCACCCGTCAACTTCCACAGCTTCGCGGTCTTTTTCCGGGACACGCTGGGATGCCCGGACGCCCTTTATCTGGACGGCAGCATCAGTGCCTATGCGACACCAGGGACCGACACGCAGTTTGCGGAGTTTGCTGGAATCTGGACCGTCAGCCGGTAGGCAGCAAGAGGCCGCCCCCGAGGAGGCGGCCTGTGGAAGTAGGCGGGGTCAGTTGGCGACGGTCAGGTTGACGGTACTGAGGGGCTCGGCATTGGGGTCTTCCAAGGGGCGCACGTCATAAGTCACCTCGCCGGGACCGGGGCGGCTCTGGTAGCTCCAGCCGCAGGTACTGTCGAGCAGAACCCGCTTGGTGCCCACGACCCGCTCGCCCCGGCGCACCGTCACGAGGTAGCCCTCGCCCGCACCCACCCCGCCGAAGCGGAAGGGCTCGCTCACCGTCTGACCGTCGGAGATGCTGAGGCTGTAAGGCTCGTCGCAGGTGGCGGCGCTGGCGTTGGGATCGGCGGCGGCCACAGTCACGGAGACGCTGGTGAGTTCAGTACCCGCCTCGTCCTGCACGGCGTAGGTGTGGGCGCCTTCGACCGGGCTGGGCACGTCCAGGCTCCAGGTGCCGTCATCCGCGACTGTGACGGTGCCGAGGCTGGTGCCGTCTTCCAGAATCTGCACGCTCTGGCCGGGCTCACCCGTACCGCTCAACGTGAAGCCCCCAGCGGGCAGTTCGGCGTCGGCCGCAGGCTCGGCGATGGTGAAGGCCGCTGCGGGTTCGGTCGGCTCGGTCGCCGTGGTGTCGGGGGTCTCCTCCGTGGCCGCGCCCGCAGGAGGCGTGGCGGGGGGCTGCGCGGCCGGGGTTCCGGCGGCGGGGCGAGAGGGTGCAGTCGTCGCGCCGGACGCAGGGGTTCCACTGCTCGGCGAGGCAGGCTCGCTCGGCTGAGCGGCTGGAGTGGTGGCTTCGGTGGCTTCCTGCTGCGCCTGACCGTCCGACGCAGCGGTGTCGTCGGAGGCGTCATCCTCCACGACATTCACCCGGAACTGGCTCTGGGTGCCGTCCGAACCCTCCACGGTGTAGACGTGTTCCCCGAGGGTGGGGGCGGGAAGTTGGGCCTGCCAGTTGCCCGCGTCGTCCACCGTCGCGGTGGCGACCTCCTGACCCTGGTCGGAGACGGTGAGGGTGATGCCGGGCGTGGCGGTGCCGCTCATCTCGAAGGGTTCGGCGGGCAGATTCGCCCCGGCGGTAGGGTTGGTCACGAGGATGCTCTCGCCGTCTCCGGTTGCTGCGGCCGCGTCGTCCACGATGTTGACCTTGAACTGGCTGCGGGTGCCGTCCGAACCCTCCACCGTGTAGGTGTGTTCGCCAGGAGTGGGGGCCGGAATCTGGGCTTCCCAGTTGCCCGTGTCGTCCACGGTGGCGGCAGCGACCTCGTCCCCCTCGTCGGAGATGGTGAGGGTCACGCCGGGAGCCGCCGTCCCACTCATGACGAAGGCTTCGGCAGGAAGGTCGGCGTCCGAGGTCGGGTTGGTGACCAGAATGCTCTCGCCGCCCTGCTGGGTCGCGGCGGGGGCGCTGGCGGTCGCCGGTTCACGGTCGTTCTGCTGCGTCAGCCAGCAGCCGCCCAGGCCGAGCAGCAGCAGGAGGGGAATCAGCCACCAGGGGAAGCCGCCGCGCCGCCGCGTCTGGGTGACGGTGGTGGTGCTGGTCGTCGTGCTGGTGGCGGGAGTCGGCGAGGGCCGGGGCGCGGGGGCTGCCCGCACCTGCGGGGTCGCTGCCGCGACGGTGGGCGGATTCAGCAGGGCGGAGAGGCCCGACATTCCCGGAGGGATCAGCCCCGGCAGCAGGCCCGGTACCTCGCCCAGCACCCGGCTGAGGCCCGCCGCCGTGGTGCCAGTGGCCCGAGCCTCGCGGCCCAGCAGCCCCAGCACGACGGGAGCGAGGAGGGCCAGCAGCTTTCCGGCGCTGGCCCCCGAGCCGCCTACCGCCGAGCCGAGGCGCCCCGTCACGGCGTCGGCAGAGCCAAACAGGTGCGTGACGAGCGGACGGCCCTGTCCCTCCAGCCGGGCAACTTCGGCGGGATCGGTGGGGAGGGGACCGGCGGCCAAGTCCTCCAGGTCACGGCTGCGGTTCAGGAGGTCAGCCGCTCCAGCCTCGTCCTGCCCCTTGCGGGCGATGGCCGCGAGGAGGACAGGGAGAGAAGCCGATGCCGCACGGCCCGCCGTACTCGCCGTGAACCCGGCCGCGCGGCCCAGCGCCTCGCCGGACGACCCGCCCAGGCGACCACGCAGGGTCTCGATCAGCCCGGTAGCGGTCAGCCCGGCGGCGACAGGCGCCGTTCCCGTGCTTCCCCCTGTGGCCATTCCCACCAGATCGCCAGGCCTCATCCCCCGCCCTGCGAGCAGGCTCAGCAGGAGCGGCAGGGCAAGTTGCAGTAAGCGGGTGGTTCCCGCCGAATCCGCCGAACCGAGACGAGAGGCGAGGGACGGCAGCGGCTCGCGCAGCACGTTCGCGGAGAGCACCTCGCCCGCCTGCATCAGCTCGGAGGCGCCGCCGGGGGCATTCAGGGCCGCGTCCACGCTGGAGAAGTTGGGGATGGCTGCGTAAGCCTGGTCTATAGCGGCCCGGCCTTCCGGCGTGCGGTCAGTGTCGGCCAGCGCCTGGACGAGCAGCGGCAGGCCCTCGCGCAGCACGCGGCCGGAGTCGGCGGGAGACAGCCCAGCGACCTGACCCAGAGTGGGCGTCGCGGGGCCGAAAAAGGAAACGAGCGGGTCATTCACGGTCATGCAGGCTCCTGGGCAGACGGAAAAGGCGTGGGAAACTGCCGCCCACTGGGGCGGCCCGGCTCACCGTACCTCAGCGCCAGAGCCGTCTCCTGACCGTCACCATGACCTTTCCCTAAGGAAAAGAGGGAAGGCCGGGTAGCCCCTCCCCCTCTCCCCTGCCCGAGTCCTTACGCTTCCAGCGCGGGGTCCGCCCCGTCGCGGGACCGCTCCACTAGGGTCAGGATGTCGTAGGTGGCGACGAGTTCCTCATTCTGGTTGGTGATCTCGGCCCGCCACTCGACCACGCCGGTCGGCCGGGTTTCACCGGGGCGCAGGTCCTTGCGAATCTTGCGCTTGCAGGTGAGGCGGGTGCGGATGGTGTCCCCGATGCCCACGGGCGTGATGAAGCGCAGGTTCTCCAGGCCGTAGTTCGCCAGCACCGGCCCCGGCGCGGCGGAGACGAACTGCCCAGCAGCGGCGGAAATCAGGAAGTAGCCGTGCGCCACCCGCTTCCCGAAGATGCCTTCCTTCGCGCCGATCTCGTCCACGTGGGCATAAAAGTGGTCCCCGGTCAGGCCCGCGAAGTTCACGATGTCCGCCTCGGTGACGGTGCGGCGGTGGGTGAGCAGGCTGTCGCCCACCTGAATCTCGTCGAAGGACTTGCGGAAGGGGTGAACCACGTCCTCGCGCACCTCGGCGCCGGGCACGTACTCGCGGGTCACGGCGGCGAGCGTGGTGGGGTCGGCCTGCACCGCCACCTTGTTCATGTGGTGCTTGATGCCTGCTGCGCCCGCGAGTTCCTCGCCGCCTCCCGCCCGGCCGGGACCGCCGTGCTTGAGCTGCGGCAGGGGGCTGCCGTGTCCGGTGCTTTCCTTCGCGTTGTTCCGGTTGAGGACGAGCAGGCGGCCGTGCGTGCTCGCCAGACCCATCACGAGGTCGGTCGCCTCGGCGCGGTCGTGGGTGATGATGCTTCCGGCGAGGCTGCCCCGGCCCATCTTGGCTAGGCGCACGGCGTCGTCCAGCGTGTCGTAGGGCAGCAGGGTCGCCACCGGTCCGAAGGCCTCCAGCTCGTGTGGGCCACGGGCGGTCAGGGGCGAGTCGCACAGCAGCACGGTGGGGTCGAGGAACGCGCCCTTCTCGCGGTCGCCGCCCAGCAGGTCGCGTTCCTCGCCGCCGATAACCACGCGGGCCTCCTCGCGCAGCGCCTCCAGGGTGGCCTGCACCCGTTCGCGCTGGGCGGTGCTGACAAGAGCGCCCATCCGCACGTCGTCGCGGGCGGGGTCGCCCAGGGTCACCTTGCCGAGTTCCTTGCGGAGCGCCTCTACCACGGCTTCCACCCGGTCGCGGGGCACCAAGGCGCGGCGAATGGCGGTGCACTTCTGCCCGGCCTTGCCGGTAATCTCGCGGGCCACTTCCTTGACGTAGAGGGCGAACTCGGGGTCCTCGGGGCGCACGGTCAGGCCCAGCACGGAGGCATTCAGGCTGTCAGCCTCGGTCACGAAGGGCACGTTGCGGGCGACGATATTGGGATGGACCTTGAGCTTGGCCGCCGTCGCCGCCGACCCCGTGAAGGCCACCATGTCCTGTTCCTCCAGGTGGTCGAGGAGGTCGCCGGGGTCGCCCGTCACGAGTTGCAGCGCCCCTTCAGGGAGCAGGCCCGACGCCACGATGTCGCGCACCACCCGCTCGGTCAGGTAGGCCGTCTGCGGGGCGGGCTTGACGAGGGTGGGCATCCCCGCAATAAAGGCGGGCGCGAGCTTTTCCAGCATTCCCCAGACCGGGAAGTTGTAGGCGTTGATCTGCACGGCCACCCCGTCACGCGGCACGAGGATGTGACGGCCCACGAAGGTGCCTCCCTTACCGAGCTGCTCCACCTTGCCGTCGGGCAGGAATCGCTCGTCGGGCAGCTCGCGGCGGGCGAGGCTGGCGTAGGAGAACAGGGTGCCGATGCCGCCCTCGATATCCACCCACCCGTCACGGCGGGTCGCGCCGGTCAGCAGGTTGAGGGTGTAGTAGTCCTCCTTGCGCTCCATCAGGTGCGTCGCCAGCGCCCGCAGCGCCCGCGCCCGCGTGTGGAAGGTCAGCCGCCGGAGGGCCGGGCCGCCCACGTCACGCCCGTAGGCCAGCGCCTGCGCGAAGTCCACCCCCTCGGAGGAGATGACGGCGACGGGGCGGCCGTAGATGGCGTCCACCAGCGTCTCGCCGTCGGGGTTGGCGTGCCAGGTGCCGTACACGTAGGAGGCAGGGCGGAGGAGGTCAGGGGTGGGAAGGGTGGTCATGGGGACTCCTTACAGAGTGGGGACGAAAAGCAAAGGCAGATGGCAAAAAGCCTGAAGCCTTCTGCCATCTGCCGTTCGTCTGCGGCGGGATCAGACACTCTTGAAGCCCTCAAATGGCTCCTTGCACGCATCGCACACATACAGCCGCTTACACAGCGTCGGGCCGAAGCTGCCCGTCATGCGGACATTGAGCGAGCCGCAGCGGGGGCAGCGGGTGGGTTCGGGGTCCAGGGTGATCAGGGGCGAGTCGCCCGCTGGGGCCGGGGGCGCGATCCCGTACTGGCGCAGGCGTTCGCGGGCGTCCTCCTGAATCCAGTCGGTCGTCCAGGGGGGGGTGAGGGTGCTGCGAACCTCCACGTCCTGTACGCCCAGCGCCCGCACCGCCTCCCCAATGGAATCTCGGATGACGTGCAGGGCCGGGCAGCCGGAGAAAGTCGGCGTGAAGGTCACGCTGACCCGCCCCCCGTCCACCGTCACGTCCCGGACCATGCCCATGTCGGTGACAGACACAACGGGGATTTCGGGGTCGGGCACGGCGGCGAGCGCGGTCCAGACCTGTTCGGGGGTAACGGGGAGGGTTGTCATGGTTTCACCAGACCTCGGCGTTCGGCACCGCGCGGGCCACGCTCTGCATCTCGGCGAGCAGCGGGGCGAGGTGCTCGGTGTGCGTGTCGCGTCCGGCCCCGGCGTCGGCGGGCACATCCGGCAAGGTCAGGCCGCACTTCCCGGTCAGGTGGGGCAGCACGAAGCTCTCCCAACTGCCGCGCAGCTTCTCCAGGTCGGGGACGATGCGGGCTGTCACCAGCTCGGCCTCGCCGGGCACAGGCTGAAACAGTTGCGCCGCGTAGGGCCACAGCTCGTCCAGTGCGGTCTGGGTGCGGCGGCGGCTTTCCTCGGTGCCCAGCGCCAGCCGCTCGACCCACAGCGCGGTGTGCTGAAGGTGGAACTTCTCCTCGCGCAGGGCCTTGGCCGCGACCTCGGCCAGCGGCGCGTAGGTGCTTGAGCGGGCCGCTTCCAGCCACAGCGCCTCGTAGGTGTCGAAGAGGAACTGCCGCAGCATAGTGAAGGCCCAGTCGCCCTTCGGCAGCTCCACGAAACGGGTGCAGCGGTACTCAGACGCGTCCCGGAAAAAGGCGAGCCGGTCGGCATCCGAGCCGTCCAGCGCCCGGCGCAGCTCCAGGTACAGCCCGGCGTGTCCCAGTTCGTCCTGCGCGATGTTCGCCAGCGCGATGTCTTCCTCAAGGATGGGCGCGTGCCCGGTCCACTCGCCATCCCGGTGCGCGAGGACGATCTCGTCGTCCGCGAGGGCCGTGAGCTTTTCAATCAGAGCGGCCCGCAGGCCCTCGGAGAGCGTCTCGGCGGCCTGCTGTTCGGTCGCAGTCATTCCTGCACCCCTTCCTTCGCGCGGCCGGGAATCAGGCCCTCGCGCTTGAGTTCCCCGATGTGGCGGCCGATGACCCCGTAGAACTGCTGCTGCTTGTAGGTCTTGTCCTTCGCGGGGGCGAACCAGCTTTCCACGGTGCCGGGGTCCTCGTCGGTGCGGACGACGGCGGACTCGGGAAAGACCAGCCAGGTCAGCGCGTCGGGATGCTGCCCCCGCGCCTGCCGCAGCGCGTCACCGGGGCCGCTCGCCTCCACGGTTCCCACGAGGTCCACGAAGGTCATGGAGCGCTTGTGCGTGCGCTTGAGTCCCACGTGGTAGGTGCCCGCCTCGCCGGGGGTGTCCAGCACCTCGGGGCGGGCGGCGAGTTCCTCCGGGGTGGCGGTCAGGATGTCGGCCTCGCGCACGGTCCACAGGCTCACGGCGGCGGGGCGACGCACAAAGACGTTGCGGGCGGTCACCAGCGCGTGCTGCGGGTCCCCCGCGTGGATGCTCCCCACCGCCTGATGGGGGCGGTTAGGGGCATCTTGCTTGAACACCTCCCAGCGGGGCCACTGGGTGTCAGGCGCGGTCATCAGTCCGCCGCCTGTCCCATCTGCCGGGCGGCGTAGGCTTCCAGCGCCTCGCGCACCCAGGCGCCGTCCTCGTGGGCCTCGCGGCGGGCACCGAGGCGCTCCCTGTTCAGCCCCTGCTGGCCTTTCACGACGGCCCAGAACTCGTCCCAGTTAATCGGGCCGTGCTTCCAGTTGCCGTCGGCGTCCTGGTGCAGTTCGGGGTCGGGGATGGTCAGCCCAGCTTCCAGCAGTTCGGGAGCATGCTCGTTGATAAACTCCTGGCGGACCTCGTCGTTCGTCTTGAGCTTGATGCCCCACTTGCTCAGCGCCCCGGTGTTGGGGCTGTCGGCGTCGTGCGGCCCCAGCATCATCAGGGCGGGCCACCACCAGCGGTTCAGGGCGTCCTGCGCCATCTGGCGCTGCTCGGGCGTGCCCTGCGCGTAGGCGACGATCATCTCCTTGCCCTGCTTGTGGTGGAAGGTCTCTTCCGAGCAGATGCGGACCATCGCCCGGCTGTAGGGGCCGTACGAGCAGCCCGCCAGCATGGTCTGGTTCTTGATCGCCGCGCCGTCTACCAGCCAGCCGATCATGCCCACGTCGGCCCAGGTGTGGGTGGGGTAGTTGAAGATGGACGAGTACTTGGCCCGGCCCGAGAGCAGCGCGTCCAGCATCTCCTCGCGGGAAATCCCCAACGTCTCGGCAGCGTGGTAGAGGTACTGCCCGTGCCCCGCCTCGTCCTGCACCTTGGCGATCAGGATGGTCTTGCGCTTGAGGGTCGGCGCCTTGGTGATCCACTCGCCCTCGGGCAGCATCCCGACGACTTCCGAGTGCGCGTGCTGCGAGATCATGCGGATAAGTTGGCGGCGGTACTCGGCGGGCATCCAGTCGCCGGGCTCAATCTTTTCGCCCCGCTGGATGCGGGCTTCAAAGGCGGCGTGCTGCTCGGCGGTCTCGGCGGGCGTCAGGGTCTGGGTCATGGCGGGCTCCTCCTGGGTCGGGACAACTTGCCTAACGAGCGTTTGTTAGATGGTACAGGATAGCAGCCTCCGCCACCCTCCCTGGCTCACAAAGTGAAGGGGGAGATCAAGGTTGAAAGTCGTCGTGGGGCGCGTCCGCGAGGGCTTGCAGGGCCGGGCGCAGAGCGGGCAACTCCACCCGCGCCGTGTGCCACACCAGCCGGGGGTCCACGCCGAAGTAATCGTGCGCGAGCAGGTTGCGAATGTCGCGCAGCCGGGGCCAGGGCACGCCGGGGGTGCGGTCCTGCACGCTCTGGGGAATGTATTTGGTGCCCTCGCCCAGCCGCAGCAGGTTGTGCAGGACGGCGTCCTGGCTGCGCTCGTCGGCGAGGAAGGAGGCCAGGGTGTGACCGTCCGTGGAGGCGGTCACGCGGTCCAGCGCCCGCAGCAGGTCGTGGACCCGCCAGCGCCAGCGCTTGCCCCGGTGCGAGTGGGGCGGCGGGTCGGGCACCTCCAGCACGTCCACGGCGTCGGCCAGAATCTCGCCGCGCAGGGCGGGGTGCAGACCGCCTTCCGTCAGCACGTCCACCCGGCGGCCCAGCAGGTCCTCAAAGACTTCTTTGGCCCGCATCAGGTCTAGCAAGCCCATCTCGCCCGCGAAGTCCAGCAGCAGGTCTATGTCGGCCGACGAGTCCGCCTCGCCTCGCGCGACCGAGCCGAAGACGCGCACGCGGGAGACGCCCGCTGCCCGCCACGCGGCCTCGCCGTCGCGCAGCACGGCGGCGATGGTGGGGAGGCGCAGGTCGGGGAAAAGGGGGGGAGGGGGCGACGCCACTGCCCCGGAGTGTAGAGCGTCGGCGCGGTCATTCCGCCCATGTTCCCCGGTCCACGCTTTACGATCCGACCTGTGATCGTCGCCATCGGCCATGACCTCATCGAGATTGAGCGCATTCGGGGCCTGCTGGTGCGGGAGGGGCGGCGGGCCGAGAAACTGTTTGCCCCGTGCGAGCTGGCCTACTGCGCTGAACATGCGGACCCCGCCCCCAGCCTCGCGGCCCGGTTTGCGGCCAAAGAAGCCTTTCAGAAGGTCTGGCCGCGCCCGCACGGGTGGCGCGACGTGTGGGTAGAGCGCGAGCGGACGCCGGACGGTCCCTTCCCCTTCGCCCGCCCGGTGCTGGGCTTCGCGCCAGAGATCGCGGCGGAACTGGAGGCGCGGGGCTGGGTGGCGCACCTGACGCTGACCCATACGAAGGAGCACGCGTCGGCAGTGGTGGTGCTGGAGGCGCGGTCAGGGCGCTAACGGGGCAAGGAGCGTATTCCTTCCACCCCAGTGAGTTGCTCGGTCAGGCGCACCCCCTCCACCAGATGCGCCCGCAGCACGCCAGGCAGCCAGGGGAGGCAGTCCGGCGGCAACGCGTCCGCTGCGAACCACCCCACCTCGGAGGTCTTGTCCAGTGGCTGTGGCTCGCCGTCCCAGGCGCCAGCCAGGAACAGGAAATCCACGCCCGCGACCGGGCCGCCCAGCCCGATCACGTCGTATCGGGACACGCCCAGCGAGCGCAGGGCGGCCGGGTCCACGCGCAGACCGACTTCCTCCCACGCTTCGCGGGTCACTGCGTCTAGTAGAGCCTCGCCCGGCTCCACCGCGCCGCCGGGTAAATTCCACAGGCCATCCGCAAAGGTCGTCCCCGAGCGCCGCCCCAGCAGCACCCGGCCCGAGGCGTCCCGCACGACCAGCCACACGATGAGGTGAATCACCGCCCCAGCGTAGAGCCTGCGCTATGCTGCCTCCGCGTCACCGGGGGTGCCCTGCTGCGATCAGCACGGGCTGAGATCACACCCCAGGAACCTGAACCGGGTCATTCCGGCGGAGGGAGCGTGACGGAAGGGCCGCCCCCCGGCGCGTGCCTTCCTCGGCTTCCCCTCGTGACGCGAGGGGGATTTTTTATGCGCAAAACACTGCTGCTCGGCCTGCTGCTCGCGGGGGCCGCCCACGCCCAGACCACCCTGACGGTGATTACCCATGACTCCTTCGACGTGGATAAGAAACTGGTCGCCCAGTTCGAGCAGGCGAACAAGGCCCGCGTGCGCTTCGTGCGGGGTGGGGACGCGGGCGAACTCCTCAACCGCCTGATCCTGACCCGCCGCGCCCCGATTGCCGACGTGGTGTACGGCCTGGACAATGCCATGCTGCCCCGCGCGAAGGCCGCCGGGATTCTGGAGGCGTACCGCTCGCCCGCGCTGGCGAGGGTGTCCGCCGCCTCCCGCCTGGACGATGCGGGGCTGCTGAACACGGTGAATTCCGGCCTAGTGGCGCTGAACTATGACCGCGCGGCCTGGGCGAAGACGGGCCTGCCCCTGCCCCGCAGCCTGGACGACCTGAAAAAGCCGCAGTACGCCCGCCTGACGGTGGTTTCCTCGCCCGCGACGAGCAGCCCCGGCCTCGCTTTCCTGCTCGCCACCGTGAACCACTACGGCGAGGCGGGCGCGTGGGCGTGGTGGCGCGAGGCCCGCGCGAACGGCATGAAGGTCACGCGCGGCTGGTCGGACGCCTACAACAAGGACTTCAGCAAGAACGGCGGCAAGTACCCCATCGTCCTGAGCTACGCGAGCAGCCCCGCCGCCGAGGTCTACTACGCGGACGGCTACGACCCGAAAAAGCTACCTGCCCAGGCGCCCACCGCCAACCTGTTCCTGCCGGGCAGCACCTTCCTGCAACTGGAGGGCGTGGGCGTGCTGAAGGGGAGCAAGCAGCCCGCGCTCGCCCGCAAGTTCGTGGACTTCATGCTGTCGGGCGGCGTGCAGGCCGACATTCCCACCCGGATGTGGGTTTACCCGGCGGTGAGCGGCACCAAACTGGACCCCGTCTTCCGCTTTGCCGAGAAGCCCGAGGTCAAGCCTGTGAAGGCCAGCGTGGCGGCCAACCCGCAGCGGCTGGTGGACGCCTGGGTGACGCAGGTACTGCGGGCACGGTGAAGGGGACGAGCTTCGCCCGCCACCCCCCTCTGCTTCGCAGCTCTACGAGTCCCAGCCTCCCCCGCAAGGGAGGATTAAAGACGCCACAGCTTGAGCCTCCTCAAAAACAGGCACAGTGGACGCCGCACAGGTGTGGGCCGGTGGCGTCCGCACCGCCTTCACCACGTCGGCTCGCGCAGCGAGACGGTGGCCGCAGCCAGCACGCACCAAGATCAAACTTTCCGCGCCGATTGCGACGACCCCCACCGCACCGGACGAAGGCCCTGCCCAGCGCAGCGCCGCTCCCCCTGCCCCCTCGGGGGGTAGGGGGCTGGGGGGTGGGGGCAAAACCGAATCAAGACCTCCGGCCCCCCAGCCCATGACCCCGTCCCCCCGCCTCGGCTGGCTCCTCGCCCTCCCGTCCCTCCTCTTCCTGACCCTCCTCCTCGCCCTCCCCCTCACCCGCACCTTGCTGGAAGGCGGCATCAACCTCGCCGTCTGGCAGGACCCCTACTTCCTGGGTCGCCTGACCTGGACCCTGGCCCAGGCGGGCGCGTCCGCCCTGATCGCCCTGCTGATCGGAGCGCCCCTCGCCTACCTTCTGTCCCGGTACACGGTCCTCGGCAAGGCCCTGCTCCTGCGCCTCCTGCTGCTGCCCTTCGTGACCCCGACCCTGGTGGCCGTGCTGGGCCTCTCGGCCCTGCTGGGACCGCAGGGCTGGATCAGCCGTCCGCTGGGACTGGACTTGGAGGAAACGCCTGCGCTGCTGATCCTCGGAAACCTCTTTTTCAACTTGCCCGTGATGATTCGGTTGGCCTACGCGGGCTTCTCGCGGGTGTCGCCGGGCCTGACCGAGGCGGCGCGAACGCTGGGGGCGTCGAGCCTGCGGGCGGCGCTGACGGTGGCACTGCCGCTGGCACTGCCGGGGCTGCTGGCCGGGGTCATCCTGGTGTTTCTCTACTCAGCGCTGAGCTTCGGACTGCCCCTGGCGCTGGGCGGCGAGCGCTACGCCACGCTGGAGGTCGAGATCTACACGCTGACGGCCTACCAGTTCCGGCTGTCGGAGGCGAGTGCCCTGATCGCCGGGCAACTCGCGCTGACGCTGGGGGCGACGTGGGCATATGTGGCCCTGCTGCGAGGCGGGACGGGCGTACCCGCGAGCGGTCTGCCCCCGGCGCGGGGCGTGGCGGCGGCGGGCCTGTGGGGCCTCACGGCACTGGTGGGCCTGATCTGCTTCGGGCCGCTGGTCGCCGTCGTGGCGCGGGGGCTGCTCGGGTCAGCCGGACCGACGCTGGCCTACTGGCAGGGCATCCTGGCAGACCCGGAGACACCGCTGCTGGTGGGCAACACGCTGCGCTTCGGGCTGCTGGCGCTGCTGGGGGCCGTGGGGCTGGGCGGATTACACGCGCTGGGGGCGTGGCGGGCGCGGTCACGGGTGCTCGACCTGCTCTCGCTATTGCCGCTGATGGTGTCGCCCGTGAGTCTGGCGGTGGGCTACCTGCTGGCGTACCCGGCGCTGTCGGCCACCCTGCCCCTCCTGATCGCGGCATATACCTTGCTGGGCTTTCCGCTGGTGACGCGCAGCCTGCTTCCGGCGCTGCGGGCACTGCCCCCCCACCTGACCGAGGCCGCCCGCACCCTGGGCGCCCGGCCCCTCGGGGCGCACCGCACGGTCACGCTCCCGCTCACGCTTCCGGCGCTGCGGGGCGGCGCGGCGCTGGCGCTGGCGACCGTGCTGGGCGAGTTCGGGGCCACGCTGGTCCTGACCCGGCCCGAGTGGGCCACCCTCAGCGTGGGCCTCTACGACCGCCTGGGCCGCCCCGGTGAGCGCAATCTGGGCGAGGCGTGTGCGCTGGCGACGGTGCTGCTGCTCCTAGCGGCTGGAGCCTTCACATTGCTGGACGGCGGGGAGGGGGAGGTGACGTAACTGGGGATGTCATACACTGTCAAACGGAGGTGCGAAATGCGCGTGAAACTTGGCAAACACGGCAACAGCCTGGGCTTCGTGGTGCCCGCCAGTGTGGTCCGCGAGGAGGCGCTGGAAGCGGGGCAGGAGTATGAACTGACGGTGGCCGCGAACGGTGGGTTCCACCTCCTGCCGGTCGAACGCCCCGTCTGGCGGCCCGACCTGAGCATCGACGAACTGCTGGCCGGGTTGCCGGAAGGACCTCTGAAGTACGAGGACATCCCCGAGTACAGGCCGGTGGGCCGGGAACTGGACTGGTGAGTGGCCCGGAGCAGAGTGACCCAGAGCGGGGGCAACTTATCTGGGTCACCTTCGACCCCAGCCTGGGCCACGAGCAGGGAGGCCGCCGCCCGGCTCTGGTGGTCAGCAACACCCGTTACAACGAGCGCACCGGGCTGATGATCTGCATGCCCGTGACCTCACGCGCCAAGGGCTACACCTCGGAGATCGCGCTCCCGGAGACTCTGAGCATCCGTGGAGTCGTGCTGGCCTCTCACGTTTACACGATGGACTGGCGGGCGCGGGACGTTCAGGTCATCGAGACGGTTCCCGCCGAGATTCTGACGGCGGCTCTGCAACGTCTGGCCGTCATCCTCTTGCAATGAGTTCTCCCGCCCTCGCCCTCCACCACCTCTCCAAGCGCTACGGCTCCACCGTCGCCGCCGAGGACGTCTCGCTGACCGTCGGCGCGGGCGAGACGGTCGCGCTGCTGGGGCCGAGCGGCTGCGGCAAGAGCACCGTCTTGAGGTGTGTGGCTGGGCTGGAACGCCCTGACGCGGGCCGGGTCGAGATCGGCGGACGGGACGTGACCCCCCTGCCCCCGGAGGCGCGGCACGTTGGGCTGGTCTTTCAAGACTATGCGCTCTTTCCGCATCTGAGCGTCCTGGGAAACGTCACCTACGGCCCCCGGATGCGCGGAGCGCGGCGGGCGCAGGCCGAGGGGCGGGCGCGGGAAGCCCTGGCGCTCGTGGGCCTGGAGGCCTTGACTGGGCGCACCCCCGCGCAACTCTCCGGCGGACAGGCACAGCGGGTGGCCCTGGCACGGGCGGTGGCGACCGGCTCGCCCTTGCTGCTGCTCGACGAGCCCCTGAGCAATCTGGACGAGCAACTCCGGGCGCGGCTACGCTCCGATCTGCGAGCACTGTTCGGGCAGGTCGGCGCAGGCGTCTTACTCGTCACGCATGACCAGCGGGAGGCGTTGGCGCTGGCCGCACGAGTGGCGGTGATGCGGGCCGGGCGGCTGGTGCAGGTGGGCGGGGCCGCCGAAGTCTTTGCCCGGCCCGCGACCGCGTGGGTGGCGGCCTTCCTGGGGCACACGAACGTGCTGACTGCCCCCGGCGGCCTGGCGCGGCTGGTCCCGGAAGGCGCGGTGCGGCTGGGCAAGGGTAACCCCCTCCCCGTCACCGCCTATCAACCCACCGATACCGGGACCGAGGTCACGGTCGTGCATCCCCTCGGCACCCTCACCCTGCACCTCAGCCCTCGGGAGGCGGGGGGCATTGATGAAGGACGGCTCAGGCTGAGCGTGGACGAGGGGCGGGTCTTGACCCTGCCCGACGACCGGGAGGGCGCGTGACCGCCTGGATTCTCGTCGGCGGACGGCTGGTGCCCACGCCTGCCCTGGCCGCGCTTCCCCACCCTGACCTCGTGGTGGCGGCGGACGGGGGGGCACGGCACGCGGCGACCCTGGGAGTCCGGGTCGACGTGTGGGTGGGCGACTTTGATTCCTCCGGGGACCTGGAGCTGAATGCCCCCCGCGAGATTCACCCCGCCGCGAAGGACGAGACGGATGCCGAACTCGCCGTGCAGGTGGCGCGGGACAGGGGCGCGACCGAACTGGTCTTTCTGGGCGCCTTCGGGGGCCGCTTCGACCATGCGGCGGCGCTAGCGCTGGGTGCGGTGCGGCTGGCGCGGGAAGGGCTGAGGGTCACTCTCCACAGCGGCGACGAGAGCGGGCATCCGCTGGTGCCGGGACAAGTCCTGAGCCTCGAACTTCCTCCCGGTGCCACCCTGAGCGTGCTCGCTCTAAGCGACCTCCACGGCCTGACCCTGACCGGGGTGCGCTGGCCGCTCACGGGCGCCGACGTGCCGCTGGGCAGTGGTTGGACCGTCAGCAACGAGGCGCTGGGCGGCGAGGTCCGGGCCAGCCTGGAGGCGGGCCTGGGGCTGGTGACGGCGCTGCACCGTCGGGAGGGTCAGACCGCGCTCGCCCGGTAAGGCCGGTTCAGGCGGCGCTCCAGCAGGGCAAACAGCCGCGCCGCCACGTTCGACAGCAGGAAGTAGATCAGCGCGACCGCGAGGTACAGCGGCACCGGCTGGTAGGTGATGGACACCAACCCACGGGTGGTCAGCAGCAACTCGGACACCGTGATCACGCTGGCGAGGCTGGAATCTTTCAGCAGACCGATAAACTGATTGCCCAGCGCAGGCACGGCGGTGCGGGCCGCCTGCGGAATCAGGACCAGCCGCAGAATGTCCCAGGGCTTCAGGCCCAGCGCACGCGCCGCCTCGGTCTGGCCCCGGTCCACGGCGTTCAGGCTGCCCCGAATAATCTCGGCGGCGTAGGCCCCGGCAAAGAGGCTCAGGCCCAGCACCGCCGTGTTGAAGGCGGGCAGAGAGACCCCCGTGATCTGCGGCAGCGCGAAGAAGAGGAAAAAGAGCTGCACCAGCAGCGGCGTGCCCCGGAAGGTTTCGATGTAGGCGCCCGCCAGCAGCCGCACCGGCGCGAGGCGCGACATCCGACCCAGTCCGGCGATCAGGCCCAGGATCAGCCCGAAGATGCTGGACAGGACCGTGAGAGACAGCGTGAGCTGGGCGCCGCGCCACAGGGCGGCCAGGGCGTCGGGCGTGAAGACCGTGGAGAGGGTGGACAGCATGAAAAACCTCCTTGCCTGCGGAGCCAGAAGAAGGGGCCGCACGGCTGATCCGCACGGCCCACTTCCGGCTTCCTGGGGTTACTTGGCGGGCACCGTGATGTCCGAGCCGAGGTACTTCAGGCTCAGACGCTTGAGAGTGCCGTCGGCCCGCATGGAGGCCATCGCCTTTTCCACGGCGGCCTTGAGCTGCGGCTGGTTCTTGCCCAGGGTGATATAGGGGTTGTCCTGTTGCAGCACCGGTCCCGCCAGCCGGAGCTTCAGCCCGTTCTTGATGGCGACGCTGCCCACCGTGCGGGTGGTGATCATCCCGGCGGCGCGGCCCGCGTTCAGCGCCAGGAAAATCTCCTGCTCGCCGCTGTAAGTCGCGACGTTGGTGTACTTGCGGTCTCGCAGGAACTTCTCGAACACGGTGCCTTGCGCCACCGCGACGGGCCGCCCGTTGAGGCCCGCGAGGGTCCGCGCCGACGAGTTGGCGGGCACGACCAGTTGCAGGCCGTCGTAGTAGTATGGGCGGCTCAGGAAGTCCACCGCCCGCTCGCGCTCGGGGGTCTTGCTCTGGGAGGCGACGGCGAGGTCGAACTGCCCGGCCTGCAACCCCGCGATGATGGAGGGGAACTCGGCCTTGATCAGCCGGGCGCGGACGCCGAGGCGCTTGGCGATCTCGCGGGCCACGTCGGCGTCGAAGCCGGTCAGCGAACCGTCGGGGGCGGGCTGCGAGAAGGGCGGGTACTCGCCGCTCATCACGACGCGCAGTTCGCCGCGCTTGCGGACATCGGCCAGTTCGGCGTGCGCCACCGAAGAAACGGTAAGCGCGAGGGTGGACAGCAGCAGCAGACGGGATTTCAACATGGGATTCTCCTGACCCTGGAACGTGAAAGAGGGCAAACGGGACCCACGCTACCCCGTCTGCCCTCCGATTGCCGAGAAGGGTTTCTTAAGTTGGTACGAGGGACTACAGGTCAGCGCCTGAGAATCATGGCGTTGCCGGGCACGCCTCCACACCCGCACGGGTCTTGCGGGTAAAGCGGCAGCCGTAGGTGGGACTGGCAACCGTCGCGGCCGTGAGCACGTCGTCCCCGGCAGGCCTGACCCCCGTGCGCTCCCAGGTCACGAGGTCGTTGAACGCCTCCACCAGTTCGGCCCCGTCAAACTCGCAGTGGCCCCCTGCGCGGATCGCCCGCTGCACGAGGCGGTCGCCGTTGCCATTCGCCTGTGCCGCCTGGCGGTAGAGCTGCTGGTGCCGGAAGGGCACGTAGAAGTCGCCCAGCGTGTGCAGGGTCAGCACGGGCACGCTGAATTCCCCGTTCACGGCGGGCAGCCAGCGCAGGCCACCGGGCCGGGCGGCGTTCGCGGCGGGATCGGCCCGCACACGCAGGATCACGTCGTTGAAGGTCTTCTCGGCGGCGGTGGGGTCGGCGGCGCTCGTCCAGCGGTAGACCCGGCCCTCGTTGCCGTAGAGGTTGCGGGTCAGGATGCCGTTCACGGTGCCGTCCGCTCCGCCCGTGCTGAACACCGCGTTCTGCGTCCCGGCGAGACGGAAACCCTGCTCGAAGACGGGACGGTCCCCGCCGGTCAGGCGGCGGGCGATCTCGCGCAACCGGGCGCCCTGGCCCTCGTTCTCGGTCCAGGTCGGCCCCTCGGTCTCGGTGAACAGCGCCTGTTTGATCGCGGGCAGCAGCTCCTGGTAATTGCTCTGGGGAAAGGTGCGCGGCCCCAGCCCGGCGAGTTGCGCGGCGGCGAGGGTGTAGTCGCCCAGCCACTCGAACTGGTACGCCTCGTCCATCACCCCGCACAGCGGGAGGGCGGCGGCGTAGTTGACCCGGCTCTTGGCCGTCGCCAGCGTCTCCTTTTCCACGGCGGCCCCGGCGATGTGGCCGCCCATCGAAACGCCCATGATCAGGTACTTGCTCGGTTTGGCGTGCTTGCCCCCGGTCAGGCGCTCGAAGGCCAGCGCGAGGGCGTTGGTGTCCTCCACCCCGGCCTGCACGTCGTAGTAGTTGGCCGAGTAGCTGCTCGCGGCCCAGGCGTACCCCTGAGACAGCAGGTAGGGACGCAGCGGCGGCGGCTCCACGGTGAGGTTCTCGCCCTCGCCCCGGTAGCCGTGCGCGTACATGACCAGGGTGCCGTTCCAGTTCGCCGGAACCTCGATCTGGTAGGCGGCGTCGCCGCGCAGCCCGGCGTAGCTGCCCTGGTAGAGGGTGGCGCCCGCCACGGGGGCGAGGGTCGGCGGGACGACCTTGAAGGTGCGGCCTGCCTGGGCAGGAACTTCGGCGGGAGGCCGAATCTGGGTGCAACTGCCCAGCAGGAGGCTGGCGGCGAGGAATGCGGGCACAGGGGAACGGAAGAGCGTCATAGAACCTCCGAGAAAGGGGGAGCCGTCCGGCGACCACGCGGGGTACCGGGGAGAGGCGAACGGATTGTGAAGAGAAGCCCCCCCAGTTAAGGGCACCCGCCGGGGCGCTGTCAATGCGGAAGCGGGCCACCTGGGCCGGGAACCACCCGCCCGCCTCGCCCGTATGGTGAACATATGACGAGACGTGGACCCGGATGTGGCTGCCTGGGGTGTGGGGGCGGCGGTTTGCTCGTGCTGGTGGTGCTGGGCGCACTCGCGTGGTTCCTGGTGATCCAACCCGCCCGCACCTTTCTGGAGTCGTGGCAGGGGGCAGGGACCACCACCACCCAGACGCAGACGCCGCCCTCCTCCACGGACGGGACGGGCATCGACGTGCCCACCCTGCCGGGGCCGAACGGCACGGCGACCACGCCCCCGCAGGAGGGGGGGGCAGCCCAGCCCGCACCCCCGGCGGGAGCGCCGCTGACCGCGCAGGACGTGCAGCGCTTCCTGGCGGTACGCCGCGACGTGCAGGCGGCGCTGGGCGACAGCTTCACGCAGCTTCAGCAGGTCTGGACCGATATCCAGCAGGGGCAGTCGCCCAACATCCTGACGCTGGCGCAGGTGCTGGGGCAGGTCAGCGGCAGCGTGGGCGCGGCCCGCACCGCCCAGGCCCAGGCCCTGACCCGCGAGGGCCTGACCCCCGAGCGCTACGCCCAGATTCGCGGTGCGGTGAACCGGGCGCTGGGCGTGCCCGACATCGATTTCGCTCAGGCCGCCGAGGCCCTGCGCTCGGGCCGTCTGCCCGACCTGGGCACCGCCGTGCAGACGGCCACCCCGGAGGAACGCGCCCTGGTCGCGCCGTACCGCGCCGAGCTGACGCAGACGGCGGCGCTGGGGTTGCTGGGGCTATAAACGTCGCTCCGCACGGACAGAGATGCCCTGGCCACGGCTGGGGCACCTTTTCTGTTGGCAGGCTCAGCCCGGATTACTGACGGGCCTTCCCCACACCCCGTAAGGTAGGCCCATGACCACCGAGTCCCTTCCTTCCACCGCCCGGTCGGAGGCGCTGTTTGCCCGCGCCCGCGCCGTGACGCCCGGCGGCGTGAACAGCCCGGTGCGGGCATTCAGAAGCGTGGGCGGCACCCCCCGCTTTATCCGGGAGGCCCACGGCGCCCATCTCACGGACGCGGACGGCACCCGCTACCTCGACTACATCGGCTCGTGGGGGCCAATGATCCTGGGGCACGACCACCCCGCCGTGCGGGAAGCCATCGCCTCGGCGCTCACGGGCGGCACGTCCTTCGGGGCACCGAATGAGCGCGAGGTGCAACTGGCGGAAACCGTCACCCGCATCACCGGGGTGGACCGCGTGCGCTTCGTGAACAGCGGCACCGAGGCCACCATGAGCGCCCTGCGACTGGCGCGGGGGTTCACGGGCCGGAAATACATCCTCAAGTTCCGAGGCAACTACCACGGCCATGCCGACGGCCTGCTGGTGGAGGCCGGAAGCGGCCTGATGACGAACGCGGCGGGCGCCCTGGGACAGGCGGCCCCCAGCAGTGCGGGCGTGCCCCAGGAGTACGCGGCCCTCACGCTGGTGAGCGAGTACAACGACCCGGCGGCGCTGGACACCCTGATGGCCGAGCGCGGCCACGAGGTCGCCGCCGTCATCTTCGAGCCGGTGGTGGGCAATGCCGGGGTGCTGATTCCCACGCCCGAGTTTCTGGCCGCGCTGCACCGGGTACGCGAGCACGGCGTTCTCCTGATCGCAGACGAGGTGATGACGGGCTTTCGCCTCAGCCTGAAAGGCGCGACCGGGCTGCTGGGCTTGACTCCCGACCTCACCTGCTGGGGCAAGATCATCGGCGGTGGGCTGCCGGTGGGGGCCTACGGCGGGCGGGCCGACGTGATGGACTTTGTATCGCCCCAGGGGCCGGTGTACCAGGCCGGAACGCTCAGCGGCAATCCGCTGGCGATGGCGGCGGGCCTCGCCACCTTGGAGATCTTGGAGGGCGACCCCGGCCTCTACGGGCGGCTGGAGGCGTACACGGGCACCCTAGCGGACGGCCTGCGCTCGGCGGCGCGGGAGGCGGGCGTGATCCTCAGCGTGAACCACATCGGCTCGATGCTCACCGCCTTTCATCAGGACGCGCCCGACGGGTCCATCCGCACCTATGCGGACGCGGCCCGCAGCGACACGGCGGCCTTTGCCGGGTGGTTCCAGCACATGCTGGGCCGGGGCATCTACTGGGCGCCCTCGCAGTTCGAGAGCATCTTCGTGAGTGGGGCGCACACCGACCACGACCTGAACGCCACGCTGGACGCCGCCCGCGCCGCCTACGCCGGGCTGGGAGGAGCCGCATGACCCTGCTGGAAAGCACCCCCGACGTGATTCGCGTCTTGCAGGAAAACAAGGTGGTCGCCGTGGTGGGCTTTCACCCCGATCCGATGAAACCCGCCCACTATGTCCCCGAGTACCTGCACCGCCAGGGCTACACGGTCATTCCGGTCAACCCGGCGCTCGCGGCGCGGGGCGAGAGCTACTTCGGGCAAAAGGCGGTCGCCACCCTCGCCCAGATCGGCACCCCGGTGGACGTGGTGGAGATTTTTCGCCGCAGCGACAAGGTGGGGCAGCATCTCGACGACATCCTCGCCATGCAGCCCCTCCCCCGCGTGGTGTGGCTGCAACTCGGCATCCGCGACGACCGCACGGCGCGGGCACTGACGGGGCGCGGCATAGACGTGATTCAGGACCGCTGCATGCTGGCGGATCACCGGGCGCTGCTTTGAGTCGCCAGTCGCCAGTCACCAGGAGAAACGCTGGAGCGGGAGCTTTGGCCGGACTGCCCTGGCGACTGGCGACCGGTCACTGGCGACTCAGACCCACACCACCTCCACCTCCTCCCCCACCCGGACACCCGGCCCCTCCGGGATGACCACCAGCACGTCCGCCTCGCCCAGCGAGCGCAGCACCCCGCTGCCCTGCTGCCCGTAATCGCGGACCTCGCCGCCCGACACGACGCCGCGCCAGAAGGCCGTCTTGTCGGGCAGCCCCCCAAAGGCGGTCCCCGCCCGCAGCCGCAGCGTCCGCAGAGGTTGTCCGGTCAGCACAGGCCGCACGATCACCCCAAACACGACGAGGCTGCTCACCGGATTGCCGGGCAGCCCGAAGACCGGCAGGCCCTCCCAGCGTCCCAGAAGGGCAGGACCACCCGGCCGCATCCGGATTTTCCAGAAGGCCACCTCGCCGCGCCCCAACAACAGATCGCGCATGAAGTCATACCGGCCCATGCTGACGCCCCCGCTGGTGAGCAGCAGGTCCGCGCCGCCCGCCGCCGCGAGGGACCCCGCCAGCGCGTCGGGGCTGTCGGGGGCGTGGCCGAGGTTCAGGACCTCGCAGCCGCACTCCTCCAGCAGGGCCGTGAGGCCGTAGCGGTTGCTGTCGTAGACCTGGCCGGGCAGGAGGGCCTCTCCCGGCTCGCGCACCTCGTCCCCGGTGGACAGCAGGGCCACGCGCAGGCGGCGGCGCACGGGCACCTCGGCGTGCCCCAGCGCTGCCGCAAGCGCGACGCGGGGGGGCGTCAGGAGGGTTCCGGCCCGCAGGACCACCTCGCCCGCCCGGAAGTCGCCCCCCTCGGGCCGCACGTCGGCGGAGAGGGCCGGGCGGCGCAGGAGGACGTGGTCGGGGCCATCCTCCGCCAGTTGCTCGACCGGACAGATCGCGTCCGCGCCGGGCGGTAGCGGCGCCCCGGTGTAGATGCGGACGCACTCGCCTGGCCCCACCGTGCCCGCGAAGGGCAGCCCCGCGCGGCTCTCGCCCATCACCCGCAGCCGTGTGGGTGTGTCCGAGCTGGCCCCTATCGTGTCGGCCTCCCGCGCGGCGATGCCGTCCAGCGCACTCTCGGTCGCGCTGGGGTGGCTGACGCGGGCGGCGAGGTCGGCCGCGAGGGTCCGACCCCGCGCCCCGGCCAGGGGAACTGGCTCGGTGCCGGGGTCGGGGAGCAGGGCCGCGAGGCTCTGCCGCGCCTCGGCCACACCGACGTGCATGGGAAAGGTCGGGCGGGTCATGGGGGCAGCATAGGGCGGCGGGCAAGCAAAGCCGGAGCGACAGGGTAGACTCCGGGGGTCAGTCCCTTTGTAGAGGCCACGCTCAAGGCCGCCGATTCGTGAAACGGAGACTCGCCGAATGCACATCACTCAGGACAAGGTTGTCGAGATTGACTACGTGCTCAGGGTCGATGGTGAGGTTGTCGACGCCAGCGAACCCAATGAGCCGCTCAACTACCTGCATGGGCATGGCAACGTCATTCCTGGCCTGGAACGCGCCCTAGAAGGCAAACGTCCGGGTGACAGCATGCGCGTCACGGTGCAGCCCGAGGACGGCTACGGCACCCGCGACGACGAAAACGTCGAGACCCTCTCTCGCGCAGATTTCGATGACAACATCGAAGTCGGCGCAACCTACTATGCTCAGGCGGAAGACGGCTCTGTACTGCCCTTCACCATCCTCGCTGTCGATGGGGACACTGTGCAGGTGGACTTCAACGCGCCCCTCGCGGGCAAGGTGCTGGACTTCGACGTGACGGTCAAGGCCGTGCGCGACGCCACCGCCGAGGAACTGGAGCACGGGCACGTCCACACGCCAGGGATGTACGGCAGCGCTGAACCGTCCCCCACCAACGAAACGGAGACTCCCATGAACATTACCCAGGATAAGGTCGTCGAGATTGATTACGTGCTCAAGGTGGACGGCGAGGTCGTCGACGCCAGCGAGGGCGGCGAGCCGCTGACCTACCTGCACGGCCACAACAACATCATTCCCGGCCTGGAGCGGGCGCTGGAAGGCAAGCGCTCCGGCGACAGCCTTCACGTGACCGTGCAGCCCGAAGACGGCTACGGCGCCCGCGACGAGGACAACGTCGAAACCCTCGACCGCGAGGACTTCGAGGATGACATCGAGGTCGGCGCGACCTACTACGCGCAGGCCGAAGACGGCTCCGTGCTGCCCTTCACCGTCCTCGCTGTCGATGGGGACACTGTGCAGGTGGACTTCAACGCGCCCCTCGCGGGCAAGGTGCTGGACTTCGACGTGACGGTCAAGGCCGTGCGCGACGCCACCTCCGAGGAACTGGAGCACGGACACGCGCATACGCCGGGCATGCACGACGAGGAGTAAGCTTTCAGCCGTCAAAGAACGCTCCGGCCTGAAGCTGGAGCGTTTCTTTTTGTGCTGGGAGCTGAAAGCTGTCCGCTCCTACACCCTCGCCGCCGCCCGCCCCGCCAGCACGTCCACCAGATGCGCCCGGTACTCGGGGCTGGCAAAGCGGTCGCCCAGCAGGTTCGCGGCGTCCACCAATCCCTCCCCGGCGGGCTGGCCCGCGTTCAGGCGTTCTTCGAGGAGGGTCAGGCGCTCGGCCTTCTCCCCCGCTCCGGTGTAGGCGGCGCGAATCTGTCCGTCCGCGTGCCTGACGACCGCCACCCCCGCAATCGCGTAGTGGCTCGCCGGGTGTTTGAACTTCTCGTAGGCACTGGCCCGCACAGTCGCCGGGATGCGGACGTGGGTCAGCAGTTCGCCGGGCTGCACGGCGCTCTCGAACATGCCCACAAACATCTCGTCGGCGGGGACCACGCGCTCGCCTCCCATACCCCGAATCACGAACTCCACGCCGAGGGCCAGGGCCGCCGCCGGGTAGTCCGCGCTGGGATCGGCGTGCGCGAGCGAGCCGCCGAGGGTGCCCCGGTTGCGGACCATCGGGTCCCCGACCTCGTGGGCGACCTCGGGAAAGAGGGGCAGCTCCGAGCGCAGCACCTGCGCGTGGGTGGTCATCGCGCCGACCACGAAGGTGCCGCCCTCGCGCCGGATGCCGCGCAGTTCCTCCAGCCCGAACACATCGAGCAGGGCGGGCGGTTGCGCCAGCCGCAGCCGCATGGCGGGCAGCAGCGAGTGCCCCCCCGCGATCACCTTGAGGTCGGGATTCTCGGCCATCATCGTCAGGGCTTCCTGCACGCTGCTGGCGCGGTGGTAGTCAAAGTTGACGGGGTACATAGGCCTCCTTGTGCTCGGCGTCGAGAGGTCGGGAACCGCTTACCTCCCCGACTTCCTGACCTCTCGACTCATCTCAGTCGTCCGCCGCCTGCCCCATCCCCGCTCCCTGCCGGGCCTCGCGGATCGCCCGCCAGACCTTCTCGGAGGTATAGGGCATGTCCAGATGCGCGATGCGGCACTCGTGCCACAGGGCGTCCATCACGGCGTTGGCGACGGCGGCGGTGCTGGCGATGGTGCCCGCCTCCCCGATGCCCTTGACCCCCAGGGGGTTGTGCGGGCTGGGGGTGACGGTGTGGTCGGTCTGGAAGTTCGGCAGGTCGTCGGCGCGGGGCACGGCGTATTCCATGAAGGTCCCGGCCAGGAAGTTGCCCTCCTCGTCGTAGGCGGCGTCCTCCCAGAGGGCCTGCCCCGCCCCCTGCGCGATGCCGCCGTGGACCTGCCCTTCGGCAATCAGCGGGTTGATGAGCGGGCCGCAGTCGTCCACGCAGCCGTAGTCGCGCAGCTTGACCACACCCGTATCGGTGTCGATCTCCACGACCGCCACGTGCGTCCCGAAGGGGTACACGAAGTTCTTGGGGTCGTAGAAGGCGGTCGCCTCCAGCCCCGGCTCCATGCCGTCGGGCAGGCTGTGGGCGAGGTGGGCCATCAGCGCCACGTCGAAGAAGGTCTTCTGCTGCCCCGGAGCGCCCCTCACCCGGAAGACGCCGCCCTCGTGCTCGATGTCCTCCTCCGAGGCTTCGAGAAGGTGCGCGGCGATCTTTTTCGCCTTGGCGGTGATCTTCTGGAGGGCCATCTTCAGCGCGCTGCCGCCCACCGCCGCGCTGCGTGAGCCGTAGGTGCCCCAGCCGTAGGGCATCCGGCCCGTGTCGCCGTGGATGAGGTCGATGTCCTCGATGGGAATCTGGAGTTCGTCGGCGGCGATCTGCGGGAAGGCCGTCTCGTGGCCCTGCCCGTGGCTGTGCGAGCCGGTGTAGAGCTCGACCTTGCCGGTGGGGTGGACGCGCACCAGCGAGCTTTCCCACTGCCCCGCCTGCGCCCCGAGTTGACCGACGAGCGCGGACGGCGCCAGCCCGCACGCTTCGAGGTACGAGATCACGCCGACGCCCAGAATCTTGTTCGTGCCCTTCATCCGCTCCTGCTCGGCGCGGAGCTCGCGGTACTTCATCATGTCCAGCGCCATGTCGAGCGCGGGTTCGTAGTTCCCGGAGTCGTAGACGAGCGCGACCGGCGTCTGGTACGGGAACTCGTCGGGCTGGATGAAATTGATGCGGCGGAACTCGGCCGGGTCCATGCCCAGCTCGTGCGCCATCACGTCCACCGTGCGCTCGATCAGGTAGGTGGCCTCCGGGCGGCCCGCGCCCCGGTAGGCGTCTACGGGCACGGTGTTGGTGACCACGCCCGTCACCTTGGCGTGAACGGCTGGGAACTTGTACACGCCGTTGAGCAGCGTGCCATACAGGTAGGTCGGCACGGCGGGAGCGAACAGGGTGAGGTACGCGCCGAGGTTGGCGACCGTGTTCACCCGCAATCCCAGCATCCGCCCGTCCGCGTCCACGGCGAGTTCGGCTTCCGATTCGTGGTCGCGGCCCTGCATGTCGGAGACGAAGCTCTCGGAGCGGCGGGCAGCCCACTTGATCGGCTTGCCCAGCAGCCGGGCGGCGAGCAGCACGACCACTTCCTCCTGATACTGGAAAATCTTGGAGCCGAAGCCCCCGCCCACGTCCGGGCTGATGACCCGCAGCTTATGCTCGGGGATGTTTAGCACGAAGGCGGCCAGGATCAGGCGGTGGATATGTGGATTCTGCGAGGTCGTGTACAGCAGGTATTCGCCGCTCGCGGGCGAGAACTGCGCCAGCGACGCTCGCGGCTCAATCGCGTTGGGCACCAGGCGGTGGTTCCGCAGCTTCACCTTCACCGTCTTGTGTGCCCGGTTGAAGGCCTCGTTCAGGGCCGCCTCGTCCCCGATTTCCCAGCGGAAGGCCACGTTGCCGGGCACGTCGTCGTGGACCTGCGGGGCACCCTCCTCCAGGGCCGCGCTCCCCAGCGCCACCGAGGGCAGGGCGTCATAGTCCACCGCGAGCAGGGCCGCCGCGTCCTCAGCCTGCGCCCGCGTCTCGGCCACCACGACGGCCACGATGTCCCCGACGTGGTTGACCTCGCCCTGCGCGACCGCGTGGTGCGGGGGCACCTTGAGGTCGGGCAGCAGCCAGCCCACCGGGATCGGCCCCGCGCCCGCCGCCGCCACGTCCTCGCCGGTCAGGACGGCGACCACGCCGGGCATCTCCTCCACGCTGCTCTTGTCAATCCCGGTGATCCGGGCGTGCGCGTAGGGACTGCGGACCATCGCCGCGTGCAGCATCCCCGGCAGCACGAAGTCGTCGGTGTACTGCCCCGCCCCGGTGATAAAGCGCGGGTCCTCCTTGCGCTTGAGGGCCTGGCCCATGTACTTCTCGGTTCGGTCGGTCATTGTGCCTCCCTTTGTTCGGCGTCGAGAGGTCGGGAGTCGAGGGGCCGAGGAAATAAGCGGTTCTCGACTGCTCGACCTCTAGACCCATCTCAGTCATCCGCCGCCTGCCCCGCCTCCCGCTCCCGCATCGCCGCCGCCGCGTGCTGCACGGCGAGGACGATGTTGTGATAGCCGGTGCAGCGGCAGTAGTTGCCTTCGAGGTGGTGGCGAATCGTGGCCTCGCTGGGGTCGGGGTCGTGGCGCAGGAGTTCGGCGGCGCTCATGATCATGCCGGGCGTGCAAAAGCCGCACTGGAGGCCGTGTTTCTCCCAAAAGCCTGCCTGGAGGGGGTGGAGGTCGGCGGCGGTGCCGATGCCCTCGATGGTCGTAACCTCCATGCCGCCCGCCTGCACCGCGAGGACCGTGCAGCTTTTGACCGCCTCGCCGTTCAGGTGGACCGTGCAGGCCCCGCACTGGCTGGTGTCGCAGCCAACGTGGGTGCCGGTCAGGCCCAGGTTCTCACGCAGGAAATGCACCAGCAGGGTGCGGGGTTCCACGTCGCGGGTGTGGGCCTTGCCGTTGACCGTCACGGTGACGTTCACGGCCGCCTCCCGGCGCGGGCGGGAAGAGGAAAGGACGGGGAGCGCTCCTGCATGGTCGACCTCCGGGTGGGGGGTGAGCGGGCGGGGCAAGCAGCAACCGGGTTGTGTGTACCTCCCCATTCAAGCATGAACGCTGGCCCCATACGCCGGGATGCCGCCTGGCGTCCCCCCGACCCGGCCCCGCCCTGGAGAAATCCCCTAGACCTGGTGTTCCCGGTGACAGACCGGGTTGGTGTAAGCTGTACGCTGTTGTCACGACCGGGGCAGACCCCCCGGCGGCTTTTTGTGGGACGCTCCACCGCCCCGGAGCCAACTCGTGAATTCCTTCACTGGAGAGTGTGCATGAAGACCCTGATCCTCGGTGCTGGCTACGCGGGCCTCGCGGTGGCCACCAAACTCAAGCCCATGCCGGGCCTCGAAGCCCTGCTGGTCGAACAAAACCCCTTTCATACCTTTGAGACCCGGCTGCATGAGGCCGCTGCCCACAACACCCGCGTGACCCTGCCCATCGAGCCGCTGCTGCGCGGCACGGGCGTGGGGTTCGAGCAGGCCTCGGTCGAGGGCGTGGACATTGACGCCCGCGAGGTCACCCTCAAGGACGGCCGCGTGCTGACCTACGACACGCTGGTCGTGGGCCTGGGGTCGGTCACCAACTTCTACCGGATTCCGGGGCTGGCCGAGCACGCCTCCGAACTCAAGCAGCTCAGCGACGCCGACGAGATCTACGGCTTCGTCAATCAGGTCTACTCGGGCGAGTACGAGGGCAACCGCGACATCGTGGTGGGCGGCGCGGGCCTGACCGGCGTCGAGCTGGTCACCGAGCTGGCGCAGCGGGCCGAGGTGCTCTCCAAGGCGCGGGGCCTGCCTCCCTTCCGCATCTACCTCGTGGAGGCCGGACCCAAGATCCTGCCTATCCTCGACGAGGCCCTGCGCCAGAAGGCCGAGCGCGTGCTGCGCGACTACGGCATCGAGATTCTGGTCGGCCACCGCATCACCCAGGCGACCGAGGGCAGCGTGACCGTGCAGACGGCAGACGGCGAGCAGAAGGTCATCGAGGCGGGCAAGATCATCTGGACCGGCGGCATCCAGGCCCGCGACATCGTCAAGGGTGAGCGGCTGGAGAAGGGTCCCGGCGGGCGCATCGCCGTGGACGAGTTCCTGCGGGCCAAGAACTACCCCGACGTGTTCGTGGTCGGGGACATGGGCCTCGCCCTGAACCAGGAAGGTAAGCCAGTGCCCACCACCGCGCAGCACGCCGGGCAGCAGGGTCGCCTGACGGGCAAGAACATCCTGCGCCTGGTGCGCGGCGAGGAGCTGGAGGCCTACGAACCCAGCACCCTGGGCGAGTTCGTGTCCCTCGGCGGCCTGATGGCGGTCGGCTGGATGAAGCTGCCCTGGAACCAGAAGCTCGCCATCACGGGCGGGATCGCCCACGTGATGAAAAAGGCCAGCGAGTGGCGCTGGCGGGCCAGCATCGACTGACCCCCAGGGGGTCGAGCGGTCAAAAACGTCAAGAAGTCGAGGGGGCTACCTACGGGGGGCCTCCTCTTGCGTTGCAAGAAAGATTCTCCAACCCGTCTAGCTCTGGGAGAGGGGCACTACGCGGCAGCGGGGTGAGGGCTTCCCCGCTGTCAGACCTCTGCATGAGTGCCTCCCCTACACTGCCCCTCATGGTGCGCGGTGATCTGGCGGTCTTTCCGTTCCTGCCCGTGATGCAGATGTTGCTGTCGAGCGGTCGCCGGGGGCGGCTGAGCGTGGCGCACGCACGGGGCGGCGAAGTGTGGGTCGAGCCGGGCGAGCTGGTTCACGCCCGCTCCGGGGGGCTGACCGGTGAGGGTGCCCTGCAGGTCCTGAGCACGCTGGACGGCGGGCAATTCACCTTCGCCCCCGACGTACCCGCCGCCGAGCGCACGCTCTCGCTGCGGCGCGAGGCGGCCCTGCGCCGACTCATTGAGGAGTCGGACGCCTGGGGGCCGCTGCTGCACGTCTTCCCTGACTGGAGCCGCCCGCTGCGCTTCACCGCCCGCTGGACCGAGGCCCAGCCCGTGACCCGTTCGCAGTACATGGCCCTCAGCCTCGTGCCCGAGGGGTTGCCGCTGCGAACCATGCTCGACCGCTGCGGACTTCCGCCCCGAAGCGCTCTGGAAACCATTCACCCCTTCGTGACGGCGGGGCTGGTGGAAGTCGCCTAACTAGGCCCGGACCTCTCCCAGCGCGGAGAGCGGCACCGTGCCCCGGTAGAGCACGTGGGGCACGTCCGACCACAGGATCAGCGGGGCTTGCGGCGGGAGGGACCGCAGCCGTTGCAGGGTCGTGGCAGACGGCTCGCTGACCCGCGCCAACGTGGGAGCGTCGTAGGGCGCGTAGTCCTCTAGGACGGGCGGTGTGTACCGTCCTCCTGGCCAGGGCCGAACCCGCTTCACGCACGCCCGCGCCGGATTGAGCGCGTCCGCCCGCAGGGTCCAGAAGCGGAGGGGAGGCACCTCGCGGCCCGCCTCCCGTGCTGCGTTCAGCAATGGGCCAGGATGAACCGGCGAGAAGAACAGCACGTCGCCCCAGCCGCAGTCCAGGGGGAGGACCCGTTCGGCGGCCAGTTGCTTACGACCCGCGTACTTGGCAGCCTCGCGGGCATAAATGTCGGGGTGGGCGTCCCGCAAGGCATTCAGCGGCAGCAACCTGTCGCCGCGCACGTCCCGCACGGCCCGGTGGTAGAGGGTGAACTCGCTTAGAGTCGGCATTGCCCCAGGGTGACGGCCCCACGTCGCACCCACCATTCGCCAGGAGGCGGATTGCAACCCGCCCGCCCGCGCCCTAGAACAGTTCTCCGAACTCCGCGTGCGTCGGGAGAGCACCGCCACCCGCTCCGTTCTCCGCCCTGTTCACTCACATTCACTCGCTTCGCTCGGCCAAACAGACTGCATCTGTTTGGCAAATGTTCTAGACTCCCGGAGCAGTGACCGGGAGGAGTACCCGGCAGGAGCGCACCCACAGAGAGCCGGGGCCGTGGCTGAAAGCCCCAGCGGGAAAGGCGCACCGGGGAAAGTCGCCCGCGAGCGTGGGGGAAGAAAGGCACCTGAACAGAGGCCGAGTAGAGCCCTCCGGGACGCGCCCGTGACAGCGCGGCACGAGTGCCCCACACGGGTGGGGAAACGCGGTGGTACCACGGGACCTTGACTGTTTCAGAGACAGCACGTCTCGTCCGCATCCGGCACACGCCGGTCGGACGGGGCGTTTTTCGTCGTGGAAGGAGGCGGGGTTATGACACCAGCGCAGATTCAGCAAACCGGATACGAACTTCCCCTAACCGAGGCGCGGACCCTGGCCGCCCGCCTGGGGTGCCGTGAGAAGGTTCTGGCGTACATCACCCGACGGCCGGACGAGCTGCTGGTTTTCGAGCACGAGTCTGGATTCGTGGACGCGGGCATTCAGGTGCCCGCCGGAGGACTGGAACCGGGCGAGACGCCGGAAGTAGCCGTCTTGCGCGAGACGTTGGAAGAAAGCGGCCTGGGCCTCAGCGCCCCCGCCCACCTCGCCTCGTTTCACTGGACGCGTGGGGAGCGGTCCCAGGTCTGGCATTACTACAGGCTGACCGCCCCGCCGGGGACGCCGGAGGCCTGGACCCACCGCGTCACCGACGGCGAACGCGACCGGGACATGCTCTTCCACCTGCGCTTCGCCCCGCTCAGCCACCCCGACCTGATCGCAGGCTACGGCTACGACGCCGCCCTCCCCCACCTGACCCGGCACCTCGCCGCCCTCCAAGGAGCCCCCGCATGACTGACCTCCCCACCGCTGACACGAACGATGCCGCCCTCACCAAAGCCTTCGACCCCGCCGCCATCGAACCCGGCTGGGCGCAGAGGTGGCGCAGCGAGCCCTTCCGTGCCGACGCGAGCAGCGCCCGCCCGCCCTTTACCATCGTGATTCCGCCGCCCAACGTGACCGGAAATCTGCACCTGGGGCACGCGCTGGACAACACGCTGATCGACACCCTGATCCGCTACAAGCGCATGGCGGGCTTCGAGGCGCTGTATCTGCCCGGCACCGACCACGCGGGCATCTCGACGCAGGTGGTGGTGGAGCGGCAACTCAAGGAGGAGGGAAAGACCCGCTTCGACCTAGGGCGCGAGGCCTTTCTGGAACGCGTCTGGGATTGGAAGGCGCAGTCGGGCGGCATGATTCTGGAGCAGCTCACCCGCCTGGGCGTCTCGGCGGACTGGACCCGCGAGCGCTTCACGATGGACGAGGGGCTCTCGAAGGCGGTGCGGGCGCAGTTCGTGCGGCTGTACCACCAGGGCCTCGCCTACCGGGGCGAGCGCATCGTGAACTGGGACCCGGCCTCGCAGACCACCCTGTCCGAGCTGGAAATCGACCGCGAGGTGAGGAAGGGCAAGATGTCCACCCTCTCCTACCGGCTGGAAGACCCCAGCGCCCCGGCCAGCAACGGCGACCCCGGCGAGATTCGTATCGCCACCGTGCGCCCGGAGACGATCTTCGCGGATCAGGCGATTGCCGTGCACCCGGAGGACGAGCGCTTCGCCCACCTGATCGGCCAGCGGGCGCGAATTCCGCTGACGGACCGCTTCATCCCCATCATCGCGGACGAGGCTGTGGAGCGCGAGTTCGGGGTGGGGGCGCTGAAGATCACGCCCGCGCACGACCCCACCGACTTCGAGATCGGGGAGCGGCATGGGCTGGCCCGTCCCAGCGTGATTGACCTACATGGCAACCTGACCTCGGACCTCGTGCCCGAGAGGTTCCGGGGGATGGAGCGTTTCGCCGCCCGCAAAGCGGTGGTGGCCGCGCTCACCGAATCCGGCGACCTGATCGAGGAGAAGGACCACGACACCGCCATCGGCCTGTCCGAGCGGACGAAAGTGCCCGTGGAACCCATCGTGAGCACCCAGTGGTTCGTGAACACGCGGCCGATGGCGGGGCGCGTGCTGGAGGGGCTGGACGCGGGTGAAATCCGGCTCACGCCCGAGCGCTACGGCAAGGTCAACCGCGACTGGCTGGAAAATATCCGCGACTGGAACATCTCCCGCCAGCTCTGGTGGGGCCACCAGATTCCCGCGTGGTACGACGAGGAGGGCAACGTCTATGTGCCCGACCCGGGGAACCCCGAACTGGACTGCGACCAGGACCCGCGCTACGCGCACCTGAATCTGCGCCGCGACCCCGACGTGTTCGACACGTGGTTCTCTTCCAACCTCTGGCCCTTTTCCACGATGGGCTGGCCCGACACCGATTGCGAGGACTACCGCAAGTTCTACCCGACACAGGTGCTGGTCACCGGCTACGACATCCTCTTTTTCTGGGTGGCGCGGATGGAAATGGCCGGGTACGCGATGACTGGGCAGGCCCCCTTCGAGACGGTGATGCTGCACGGCCTGTACCTCGACGCCAAGGGCCAGAAGATGTCCAAGAGCAAGGGCAACGGCATCGACCCGCTGGAGCTGTTCGGCGAGTACGGGGTGGACGCCTGCCGCTTCGCCTTTACCAGCCTCAGCACGGGCGGGCAGGACATCCGGCACGACCCCCGGCGCTTCGAGCAGGGCCGCAACTTCGCCAACAAGCTGTGGAACGCGGCCCGCTTCGCCCGGCTACGGCTCGCGGAGGCGGCCCCGGCGCTCACGGGCGACGACGAGCTGACCCGCTACGTGCGGAGCGCGGTGGAGCAGCCCGATGCCCACGGCAGCGACCCCATGCGGAGCCGGGACGTGCTGGCGGCGCTGAGAAACCGCCTCGACCTCACGCTGGCCGACCGCTGGATCATCAGCCGCCTGAACGCGGTGACGGCGGAGGCGACGGCCCAGCTCGACGAGTACGACATCGGAGCGGCCATCCGGACCCTCTACGCCTTCACCTGGGACGAGTTCTGCGACTGGTACATCGAGGCGGCCAAGCCTGCGCTCGCGGCGGGGCACCTGGGCACGCTGGCGACCCTCAAGGCCGTGCTGGAGCACATCCTGAAGCTGCTGCACCCCTTCATCCCCTTTATCACCTCCGAGCTGTACACCCACCTGGGGCACCGCCGCCAGATCGCGCTGCACTCGTGGCCGCAGCCCGACGCCGCGCTGCACGACGCGGAGGCCACCCGCGCCTTCGACGCGCTGCGGGCCGCCGTGAGCGCTGCCCGTTCCCTCAAGAACGAGCTGGGCCTCTCGCCGCAAGACCGCCTGGGCGTGGCGGTGGAGGGCGACCTCGCCGCGACCGTGCTGGAGAACGCCCGCATCGTGGAGGGGATCGCCCGCGTGACGCTGGTGCCGGAGCTGGAGGGCCGCACGCTCAGCGCCGTGGAGCAGGGCGTGACCGTCCGCGCCCCGCTGGAGGGCACGGTGGATATCGCCGACTGGCTGGGCAAACAGCAAAAGCGGCTTGCCGAGTTGGACAAGCAGATCAAGCAGGCCCAGGGCAAGCTGAACAACGCCGGATTCGTGGCCCGCGCCCCGCAGGAGGTCGTGGAGGAGGAGCGCCGCCGGGTGCAGGACTTTTCCGCGCAGAGGGAACGGCTGGAGGCGGTGCTGGCGCAGTTCGCGTAAGCAGAAGAATAAAACTGGAAGCCGACTTAGTATTTGTAATATTTAATTCTCAGCGTGAGGTTGATATGGATAAGAGGTATACTGTCTTTGTTAGCAGTACTTATGAGGATTTGAAAAGCCATCGCGACGCTGTTATTAGAGCAATCATGCGCGCCGGTCATATCCCACTAGGTATGGAGGCTTTTGGTGCGGCGAATGCTAGTCAATGGAAGGTTATAACTAAAACCATTGACAATGCAGACTACTACGTTCTAATTATTGCACATAGGTACGGCTCTGTGAGCAAGGAGACAGGGCTGAGTTTCACTGAAATGGAGTTCAATTATGCTCTTGAGATGGGCATACCCTGCCTTGTCTTCCCAATACACGAGGACGCTTACTGGGATCGAAAACTTACCGACGCCAACTCAGATAATGTAAGCGAATTTAAAAGGCGTGCGATGGAGGACCGACTGGTGGCCTTTTGGAGAGATGAAGCCGAACTTAAATCAGAGGTGACATCCGCCCTATTAAACGCCTTCAGCGATTCTCCTAGGCCAGGCTGGATGAGATCACCAAAAAACGATAGCTTTGAAACAGCATCGGAGATTGCCAGATTGAGCCAAGAGAACTCTGAGCTTCGTCAAAGAATATCCTCAGAGCATTCAGAGATAAACGATATAATAAATTTTTTGAAGAATAAGCATATTATTGTTAGATATAGGGAGAATATTTCGCATGATGAAGACTATGATGAAATAAGCGCCTCCGCCATAGATGTATTTAATAAGCTTTCATCCGCTCTTATTAGTGGTGTGGGAGAGGCTTATATAATTGATTACTTAGTGCAACGAGATGACGACGGTCCCTACTTTATTCAGTCATCATACGATGCGCAATCTACTATGAAGTCATTGGTAGACTCTGGTCTAGTAGATGTGGATTCAAGCGACAAGCCTGGTGTGAAGATATATAAAATGAGTCAGCTTGGGAGGAAGGTCCTCCAAAGCATTGTTATTAGGTCCGTGAAAACGCAAATAGGAGAGTGATGTTATGGTTACCTTCCACCTTCTCGTCGGTCTGCCCGGCTCCGGCAAGACCACGCTGGCGCGGCGGCTGGAAGAGGGGCACCGGGCGCTGCGGCTGACGCCCGACGAGTGGATGCTGCCCCTCTTCAGCGCGGGCGAGTCGGGAGACAGACGCTGGGTGCTTGAAAACGAGTTGCTGTGGGGTGTGGCAGCCCGCGCCCTCAGCCTGGGTGTCAGTGTGGTGCTGGACTACGGGCTGTGGTCGCGGGCCGAGCGCGACGAGTTTCGGAGCCGGGGCGAGGCGCTGGGGGTGAGGGTGGAACTGCTGTGGCTGGACGTGCCGCAGCCGGAGCTGTGGCGACGGTTGGAGGCCCGCAACCGTGACCTGCCTCCACACACCTTCTCCATCTCGCGGGCGGAGTTGGAAGAATGGTGGACCCTCTTCCAACGTCCTGGTCCCGACGAGCTGAGCCAGAGCGAATGGCGCATCCTGAATCCATGACTCTGCCCACCCTCACCGACCTCGCCCGCTGGCTTGGGGCCAAACTGGGCGAGTCTGAGCCGCTGCGCCGGGACGGTCCCACCGAGGTACGGCGGCTGGCCCTCGCGCTGGAGCCCGCCGACCTGCCGCCCACGCTGGAGGCCGACGCCCTCTTCCTGCACCGCTCGCGCCGGGTGGGGGACGGCTGGCCGGGGCTGGGCGTGCTGGCGGCGCACGACGGCTTCGATGACCAGCTCACGACCGGGCCGAATCACCGCCTGGCGCGGGCGCTGGGCTGGAGCGACGTGCGCGAAGTCATCCGCGAGGGAAAGCGGGTGGGTATCTCGGCCACCCCGCCCCAGGGGACGTGGCGGGAGGTGCGGGAGGCGTTGCTGGCCGAACTCGGGGGCGAGGACGACTCGTGGCCGCCCGCGCCGGACCCTTCCCTCCCGCTGCGGCTGGCGCTGATGAACGCGATGAATCCGGGATTGATCGCGCAGGTCGCGGAGGATGGTGTGCGGCTCTACCTCACCGGCCAGATGCGGCCCTCGGCGGTGGGGGCGGCGCGGGAGCGTGGGCTGGGCGTGATCGCGCTGGGGCACCGCCGCACCGAGCTGTGGGGGCTGCGACGGCTGGCGCGGGAGCTGGAGGAGGCGTTTCTAGGGCTGGAGACGCGGGTGTACGGGGGCGCCTGAGCCTCAGCGCTTCTCTTCGCGGGTGTCGATGCCGAAGGGCAGGTAGGCGGGGCAGGTGCCCACGGCAGAGGTGCCCAGCATCACGGCGGCCAGGGTGCCGCTCGCCAGAGCCAGCGGCCCACGGGTGGTGGCCGCCAGCCCGATCAGGCCCACGCCAGCCACAGTGCGAAGGGTGCGGTCAGCGGTGCCCATATTTTTCTGCATAGCTTCAGTGTAGGCCCGTCAGGGACGGCGCTTCTGAGTCTCGCCTCATATCCGGCTGAACTCCGCCGCCTGCACGAGCGCTGCCGCCGCCGCGTCCACCTCGGCCTCCGTGGTCGCCGCGCCGAAGCTGAAACGCAAGGTGGCGCGGGCGTCGGCCTCGCTGAGGCCCAGGGCGGTCAGGACGTGGCTGGGCTGCATCGTCCCCGCCGAGCACGCGCTACCCGCGCTCGCGCACACGCCCATCAGGTCGAGGTTCATCAGCAGGGCCTCGCCGTCCGCGCCGGGGACCGTCACCGAGGCGACCTTGGGGCTGCCGTCCGCCGGGTGGTTGAGGCGCAGACCGGGGATGGCCGAGACGCCTGCCAGGAAGCGGTCGCGCCTCCGGGTCAGGTGGGCGAACGTCGCCTCCCGTGCGGCCTCCGCCGAGGTCAGGGCCACGCCCGCCGCGTACACCCCCGCCGTGTTCCCGGTGCCAGGGCGCAGGCCGCCCTCCTGCCCGCCGCCCAGAGTGACGGGCGGCAGCTCGGTCCCGCGCCGCACGTACAGGAAGCCCACCCCACGCGGCCCGCCCCACTTGTGGGCGCTGAAGGTGGCGAAAGTGACCCCCCAGCCGGTCAGGTCCAGCGGGAGCACACCGGGGGCCTGCACTGCGTCGGTGTGGTAGGCCACGCCCCGTTCCTGCGCTGCGGCCGCGAGCGCTGCCGTGTCCTGTACAGTCCCGATCTCGTTGTTCGCGTGGTGGATGGAGACGAGGGCGGTGTCGTCCCGCAGCACTTCTGCCAGTTCCGCCGGGGCGTAGTGCCCTCCCGCGTCCGGCGTCAGGAAGGTGACCGCCCACCCTTGCGCCGCCAGAGCGCGGGCCGGGGCCAGCACCGCCGAGTGCTCGGTGGGCGTGGTGACGAGGTGGCCGGGGAGCCCGTGCCGCTCCCGCCACGCCTGGGCCACCCCCAGCAGCACGTGGTTGTCGCCCTCGGTGCCGCCGCCGTTGGCGATCACGGTGCGGGGGTCCACGCCCAGCGCGGCGGCGACGCGGGCGCGGCCTTCCTCCAGCCGCTCGCGGGCGGCCTGCCCCGCCGCGTGAACCGAGGACGGATTGCCGGGCAGCGCGGCAGCCTCGGCGTAGGCGGCGAGCGCCTGCGGGGTCATGGGATGGGTGGCGGCGTAGTCGAGGTAGATCATTCGGGCGGTCGGGACGGGGGAGCCTTAAGGGGTCACCGTCGCGTATTCCTCGCCGTCGCGCCGGATCACGATAACCGCGTCGCCGCGCACGGTGAGGGGGTCAGCGGGATCGCTCTCGGCCACCGCGCCCGCGAGGTCGGCGCCGCTGTAAGGGCCGTCCACCTGGCGCTCGCCGTCGGCGTCGCGGACGGAGATGGTATAGGTCCCGGCGGGCAGGTCGGCGGGGAACTCGTAGCGGAAGTTGACCGTGCGGGTGGCGTCGGGCACCGCCTCCGGCTCGGCGGCCTCGGGGTCGGTGGGGGCCGTCTCCTCGGGGACGCTCTCGGGAGGCGTCACAGGGGTGGGCGTCTCAGTGGGAGCTTCCGGGGCAGGAGCCGTCTCGCCGGGTGGCTCGGCAGGTGCCGCACCCTCGCCGGACGGGTCTTCCGTTTCCTCTGGCTCGGGAATGACCGGGGGCGGCGGCAGGGGCAGGCTGCCCGCAGGCTCGGCGGGGGGGCTGTAGCGGGCGGTGGCGACCGTCAGGGTAACCGGGCTGCCCACCGCCACCCGCACATAGGGGGCGGGCGTCTGGTCGAGGATGGTGTTCTCGGCGGCGTCGCTGGGCTGCTGCACCACCCGCGTGACCACCAGCCCGGCCAGCCGGATGGTCTCGCGGGCGTCCTCGTACTCCAGGCCGGTCAGGTTGGGGAGGTAGGTTTCCTTGCCGCGCACCCCGGTCGAGACGATCAGCGAGACCGGCTGCCCGCGCTCGATGGTCGCGCCCGCCTCCGGAACCTGCGCGATCACGCGGCCTTCCGGTGTCTTGGTAAGGGTCCCGTCCGCGCGGATGATCTTGCCGGGCACCAGCGCCCCGTCGCGCAGGGCGGCGCGGGCCTGGGTCAGACTGAGTTCCTCCAGGCGGGGCACCGGCACCGAGGGCGGGTTGTTCACCGTCAGGGTGACGAGGCGGCCCACCGGCAGGTTGGTCCCCGCCGCCGGGTCCTGCCGGATCACGGCGCCCACGTCCACCCCCGAAGCGTCTCCCAGGGTGTATTCCACCCGGAACCCCGCGTCGGTGAGGGTGCGGGCCGCCTGCTGCCCCGGCTGCCCGGTCACCGAGGCCACCTCACGCACAGGCGGGTTGAGGTAGACCTGCGCGGCCTGGGCGCCCAGGTACACGGCGCCCCCCAGGAACACCAGCCCCGGCACGAAGGTGAGCCACGCGCCCGGCTGCCGCTTGCGCTTGATCCGGCCGCCGCCCAGGGCCGCGAGCGCCGCCGCGTTCAGACGCTGCACTTCTTCCGGAGTGCGGCCCTCGGGAGCGGGGCGCAGGTAGGCCACCCGCACCTCCTTGCCGTCCACGGCCACGTCGGCATCGGGCAGGGCGTAGCCGTGGGTGGCGAGGGCGGCGGCGAGGGCCTGCACCCCCTGCACGACCTCCTCGTCCTTGCGGGGCTGCGCGGCGACCTCCTCCAGAGGGAGGCCGGAGACGGGCTGCCACACCGCGTAGTAGGCGCCGGGGCGGGCGACCACATCGGTCAGGCCGGCCGGGTTCACGGCCCGCAGGGCGGCGCGGTAGGCGTGAAAGCCCTGCCGGGCGGCGGGCGAGGTCACGTCGAACCACGCGAGGCGCCGGGTGACGCCCTCGCCCGCGCGAACCTCGCTGAGGGTAACGTGCCCCTCGCGCGAGAGTTCCCGCACGACCTCGTACTTTCCGTCTATGACCCCGCCCTGGACCGTCATGCGCCGCCAGCATAGCGCGGCGGGGGGACTCGGGCGTCCGGACGCCTCTACAGGCCCGCCCCCCGGAGCAGCCAGTACGCCGCGAAGCCCCCCAGGATGCCGAGCGCGAGGTTGCGCGTGCGCCACAGCAGCAGCGCCCCCACCAGCGCAGCGGGCAGGCGCCGGGGCCACTCCGGGCTGCCCAGCACGTCGGGGACGATCAGCGCGGCGAACACGCTGACGGGCACGAAGCGCAGGAAGGCCAGCCAGAAGGGCGGCAGCCGCAAGCCCCCCAGCGACAGGCCCAGCAACCGCGCCGGGTAGGTGACCAGCCACATCAGCAAGGTGACGACCAGAGCACTCATGCCTGCCCCCGGCGCGTGACCAGCCACGCCCCCAGCAGCGCCCCGCCCACCCCCGCGACCAGCACGACGAGGCCGCCCGGCAGCACCCGCGCCAGCCCCCACGCCCCCAGCCCCGAGGCGAGGGCGACCAGTACGGCCTTGCGGTCCCCCAGCAGCGGCACCAGCAGCCCCAGGAAGGCGAGCGGGAAGATCACGCCCACGCCGAGCGCTTCCGGGTCAGGCAGCACCTCACCCGCGAGCGCTCCCGCCAGCGTCGCGGCGTTCCACACGAGGTACAGGCTGAGTTCGGCCCCCAGCAGGAAGGCGAAGCTCAGGCCGCCGGGCTCGCGCGGGCCGTGGACGACCGCCACCCCATACGCCTCGTCGGTGAGGAACTGCGCGGCCACGAGGCGCTGCGCCCCCGAGAGCGGCACCTGCCGGGCGAGGCTCAGGCCGTACAGGACATGCCGCGCGTTGAGCAGAAAGGTCGTCGCCACGATGCCCAGCGCCGAGGCGCCGCCCGCGAACAGCCCCGCCGCCGCGAATTGCGAGGCCCCCGCGAAGACGGTCAGGCTCATGAGCTGGGTCTCGAACACGCTCAGCCCCGCCGCCCGCGCCGTGACCGCATACGCGACCGCGAAGGGAATCAGCCCCAGCCACAGCGGCGTCAGGGCACGGAACCCGCGCCAGAAGGGGGGCCAGAAGGCGGAGGGGGTGGGGGCGGTCACCATGCCCCGGAGGGTAGCGGGCTGGGCACTCCGCCGGGCGGGGCCTGTCTGCCGGGGGCGCGGGGGTACGCTGGCCCCATGCTCCCCTCCTCCCTGCCCTGGCCCGCGCCCGCAGACTTCGTGCACGGCGAGCCGCTGCCCCCGCCGACTGCGTGGGACCGCCCCGGCCTGGTGATGTTCTTTAACCTGGAGTGCGCCGGGTGCGTGTCGCGCGGGATTCCCTTTCTCAAGCGGCTGCACGCCGAGCATGGCGACCGCGCTCACCTGATGGCCCTGCACACCAGCCGGGGCCACCGCCCGCTGCCCCGGGAGGACGTGGAACCCACGCTGGTGAAGTTCGCCCGCGAGTTCGCCCGCCTGCCCTTTCCGGTCGCGCTCGACGTGTCCGGCGACCTCGCCCGCGCGTGGGAGACGGAGGGCACTCCGCACTGGCTGGCCTTCGCGCCCGGCGGCGAGCTGCTGCGGAGCGTGTACGGCAGCCAGGAGAACGCGCAGACCCGCCTTCAGTACCTGCTGGAGGAGCAGGCGGGGGGCGGCTGATCCATGCGCCCCTGGATGCTTGAAGCCCCGCCTGCGGAGCCTTCCGACGCCGACCTCATCGCCTTCGGACGGGCACTGGAGGCCCGCGACCCCGGCCTGCTGCCGCCGGGCACAACCCGCTGGCTCTTTCTGGACTGGCTGACCGCGCAGGGCTTCCTGCTGCACGGCTCGCCCCAAGCGGGCATCCAGGAATTCGAGGTGCGGCAGGCGGTGGACCTCAGCTCCGACGGGTTCAGCAACCGGGCAGGCGTGTACGCCACCCCGGACGGCCTGTGGGCGCTGATGTATGCCCTGCGGAACCGCTCGCGGGTGGCACGGATGGTGAACATGGCCCTTCAAATTCGGAAGGAAGGCGGCTGGAGCACCATGCGCTATTTCCTCTCGCTCGCCCCACGCGGCCCCGCCGTGCCCGACGGGCGCTCGCTCCTCTCCCCCGGCTGGGTGTATGTGTTGCCCCTGCAAGGCTTCGATCCCATGCCGCCCTACGAGTGGCCGGGGATGGGCACCGTGCGCGAGCCGCAGTGGGTGAGCCCCGACCCCGTGCGGCCCCTCTTCCGGGTGCCCGTCGCGCCGGACGACTTTCCGCTCCCGGTCCGCACGCACGAGGCGGCGCGGGTGGACGCCCGGTGCGCGGCCGACCCCTGGGGCTTTCCGTGGCTGGAGGAGGAGGCGGTCACTCCGCCCCATCGCCCTTGCTGATCTCGGGGCTGCCCTCTTCCTCGGGGAGGTCGGGAGCGGGGACGGTGCCTCCCGCCGAGGAGTCCTCGAAGGTTCCGGCCTGCTCGGCGGCGGCCTCGGCGGTGCCCCGGTCGCGGTAGTCGTAGGTCTTGCCGTCCTTGCCCTGGATCACGATGGTGTAGGCACTCAGGCGGGTGGGGTCAAGGCGGATCACACTGCTCTGGACCAGTTCAGCCTGCTCGGCCGAGAGGGCGTACTCGTTCAGAACCGGGCTTTCGCAGCTTTGGCCGTCCAGGGTGCGCGGCAGGGTGCCCTCGTTCGGGCCGGGTTTGACCCGGAACCGCTCGATGGCCTCCACGCAGCGCGCGCGGTAGTACAGCGCATTGTCACCGGCCAGCCGGGTCGCCCGGTCCTCGTCGTACTTGCGCGTCGCTTCCTCGCACCCGGTCAGGACCAGAGCCCCGGCCAGCGCCCACCCGTACCTTGTCCGCATGGGACCACTGTACGGTGAACCGCCCCCAGCGGAGGGCCGACTTGCGGCGGGGCCACGCCCGCCCGTCCGGTACCCTGCCCCCTATGCCCGAGCGTGCGCTGCCCACCCTCCTCTCCCTTGCCGCCGCCGACGCGCTGGGGGCCGCCACCGAGTTCAAGACCCCGGAGGCGATCCGCGCCCGCTACGGCGAGTCCTTTACCGACTACCAGCCCGGCAGCGTGTTCGGCTTCGCGCCCGGCGAGGCCACCGACGACAGCCAGATGACGGCGGCCACCCTGCTGGGCTACGGGCGGGGCGGCGGGCTGGAGGGCGTCCTCGCGGCCCTGCGGGACTGGCTGGACACGGCTCCCCCCGATGTGGGCGGCCTGACGCGGGCGGCGCTGCGCGGCGGGGACTTGGAGGGCGGGGCGCGGGCCTGGACCCAAAGTGGACACCAGAGCGCTGGAAACGGCGGCCTGATGCGGATTGCGGCCGTGTGGCTGGCAGGCTTCCGGGGCGAGGCCCTGGACCGCGAGGCGGCGGCCGTGACGGCCCTGACCCACACCGACCCCCGCTGCGTCCACGCTTCGGTCTTCTTCACGGCGTGGCTGGAAGGGTTGGAGGCGGGAGGGGGGTACCGGGACGCGGCGGAGGCAGCGTTGGAGCGAATGGACCGCTTGGGCGCCCGCGCTACCCTGTTAGACGCCGGACTGTTTGGTCTGGACACCCGCCCCGCCCACGACGCCTTCCGGGAAGGCGACCGCGCCGCCCGCTCGCAGGTTCGCGCCCGCGTGCGCTCGGGCCTCTCGGGGCACGCCACCTCCCAGAGTGGCTACGTGCTGGACACGCTGGAGGCCGCCGTCGCCCACGCCCGCGCCGACTCGTGGCTGGGGTGCGTGGAACCCGCCGTCCTGCGCGGCGACGACAGCGACACGGTGGCGTGCGTGGTGGGGGCCGTCGCCGGGGCGCGGGGGCTGGAGGTGCCGCCCCACCTGCTGCCCCCGCTGCGCCTGGGCCACTCCTGGCCGGGCTGGGAGCGGGGCTGGAGTTGCGCGGCGCACTTTCCGGCGCTGCTGGAGGCTGCCCGTGCCCAGCTCCGGTCATGAACAGCGCTGAGTTCCGGGCGACCATCCGCCTGAACCTGGCAAACGCGGCGATTCTGGACCGCCTGCCCGAGCTGGGGGCACCGCAGGCGCACCTCGTCGCGGGAGCGCTCTTCCAGACCGTCTGGAACGTGCGCGGCGGGCAGGCCCCGGCGGCAGGCATCCGCGACTACGACCTCTTCTACTGGGACCCCGACCCCAGCTACGAGGCCGAGGACGCCGTCATTCGCCGCGCCGCCGACCTCTTTGGGGACCTCGGCGTGCGGGTGGAGGTCCGCAACCAGGCCCGCGTCCACCTGTGGTTCCCCGAGAAACATGGCCTGACCCGCCCGCCCATCCGCAGCGCCCGCGAGGGGATTGACCAGTTTCTGGTGGAATGCACTTGCGTCGGCGTGGACGCCTCGGGCCAGCTCTACGCCCCCTATGGTCTACGTGACCTCGCCGCCGGGGTGCTGCGGCCCAACCCCCGGAGCCACACGCCGGGCCTGTACGCGGCGAAGGTGGCCGACTACCGGGCGCGGTGGCCCTGGCTGCGGGAGGGGTGAGGGGGAGGAGGGGCTGGCCGCCAGCGGAGGTGGTCACACGCCCCCTCCGCTTCGCGGCTTTGCAAGTCACCCCGTTGCTTCGCAGCGCCCCTGCGCTTCGCAGTTCTACGAGTCAGCCGCAAGGGGAGAGGGGTCAGCTTCCGCTGTTGCTCAAGTCCTCTTTTCCCTGTGTGGGCCGCTCTCAACGTCCCCGCCTCACAACTCCACTTTCCAGGCAGACGAGCCGTTCGGCGCATCTGCGCCGGGGCCTTTCCCTTGGGTGGCAGGATGGCGTGGAGGTGGACACGGGGGCGAGGTAAGCCGCGCCGGAAAATGGGGGGACGACCTTTGCCCAGCGCAGCGCCGCTCCCCCTCCACCGAGTACCAGACGTGCCGTGTAAATCAGCGGCAACGCGCAGGCCGCCCTGCGCGGCGAAGACGTTCCCCCCTGGGGGAGGGGGCTGGGGGGTGGGGCAAACCGCAATCAAGACGCCCGGCCCACCCAACCCACACCCCTCACGCCATCCGCACCCGGCCCGCGTGCGCCGCGATCTGCCCCGCCGTCCACAGCGCCTCCCGCGTGTGCTCCAGCAACAATTCCCCCACGGGGCGCCCCCCCACCCGTTGCCGCAAATGCTCGGAGGTCAGCACGGCGGCGGCCTCGACCTCCCACGCCGCGAGCCGGGTCAGTCCGGCGTCATCGGGCGGGGCTGGGGTGCGGGTCGCCGCCGCGATATCAGCCCACAATGCCCGCTTGCGTGCCGTCAGGCCCGAGACAAGAGCAGCGATACGCGGCGGCGGCTGCCCATCAGCCAGCGCGAGGGCCGCCCGCACGCTGTAGTGCGGCCCCTCCTGCGCGTCGTGCAGCAGCCGGGCGAGGTCGGTCGGCGCCAGGGTCACCCCGCTCACCGCACCAACCGGAAGCTGTCGCCGTCGCGCACGAGTTGGCCCGTGTCCAGCATCCGCCGGGTGACCGTGCCGACCTGCTCGTCGGACAGGGGCGAGAGGCGGCGCAGTTCCTCGGCGGTGAACTGCCCGCCCCGGCGGTAGGCGACCTTCAGGACCATCCGCTCCTGCACGTCGCCGCGTGCCGCCTGCGCCCCCCGCGAGCCGAACGAGCGCCACACCAGCCAGCCCACCAGCAGGCCGATCAGGACTGCGACCGGAATCATCCGGGCGGCCAGCTCGGGATCGGCGATGCTCAGGGCGAGGGCACTGAGGTTGTCCTGGGCGGCCCGGACCACCGCCGCGCCCGCCCCGCTCGCCTCCAGGTCGCGCACGTCGCCGCGCTCGCGCAGGTAGCGCATCACGCCCGCCGTGTTCCCGCGCACGTAAAAGGCGCTGTAGGCGATCAGGGCCGCCGAGGCCCCGGTGAGGACGGTGACAAGCAGACGCGGCGCGTTCATGCCCCCATGCTAGCCGCTCGCCCCCGCCCAGCGCGGCGGCCCGGCTTACCGTCGGCCAGGACGCGGCCAAGTGAGGGATTTGTGACACGCGGGGGCCTACCTTCCCCGCCGGGCCTCCCCGTCAGGGCCTGGGGTGGCGTCCAATCCGTTCTCTCTCGTTCTGCTCCGGTTGACCAGTTCTGGACTGCTCAGCCGCATCCCCTCTTCAGGAGGACGCATGAAGGTCAACATCATCGGCGCGGGCATCGGCGGACTCGCCGTTGCGCGGGCGCTGTCGCTGCGCGGGCTGCGGCCCCAGGTCTACGAATCGAACCCCCGGATGGTCTCGCTGGGCGGCGGCCTGATCATTCCGCCCAACTCGGCCCGGATCCTCGACCACCTGGGCTTGGGGAGCGTGCTGGAGGAGCACGGCCTGCCGCTGGACGACATGCAGATTCTGGATTCGGGCGGCAAGCTGCTCTACCGCCGCGACCAGGGCGAGGTGCGCGAGCGCCACGGACGGCCCCTCTACGCCATCGCGCGGACCGCGCTGCACCGGGCACTGGCCGAGAGCCTGCCGGAGGGCACCCTCCACGCCGGGCACCACCTCGAACGCATTCAGCACCACTTCGACGGGGTGGCGGCCGTCTTTCGCGGCGGGCAGGAGGCCGACGGCGAGTTGCTGATCGGCGCGGACGGGCGCACCTCGCGGGCCAGGCAGATCATGCTGCCCGAGACCAAATTGGTGCCCACCGGCCAGACCGCCTACCGGGGGGTGGCGAGCACCGATCCGCTGCCGGAGTGGCGGGGCACCTTCGGGGAGTTCTGGGGCCGGGGGCGGCGCTTTACCTTCTTCCGCATCGGGCCGGGCCAGACCTACTGGCACGCGCCCGTGACCCAGGCGCCCGGCAGCTTCCTCGAGCGGCCCAAGACCGAGCTGCTGCGGCTCTACCGAGACTTTCCGGCGCAGGTGACCGAGCTGCTTGCCCACACCGACGAGGCGAGCATGAGTGCCGTGGAACTCGCGGACCTCTCCCCCATCCCAACGTGGTGGCGCGGCCGGGTGGCCCTGCTGGGCGACGCCGCGCACGCGACCAGCCCCAACCTCGGGCAGGGAGCCGCGCAGGCCCTGGAAGACGCCGAGGCGCTTGCCGAAGCCCTGATGGTCCACCCCACCCGCGAGGCCGCGCTGACCCACTACCAGCACTCGCGCGAAGCCTCGGCGAACGCGGTCGTGCAGCAGTCGCGCCAGCTTGGGGAACTCGGGCAGGCGGGCGGCGCGGTGCGGCTGCTGCGCAACCTCGCCCTCGCGGTGACCCCGGACCTGGCCCGGCGGCGCATCGAGTCTTTTTACGGCGAGGTGCGGGGCTAAACGGCCGCCCCACCGCGCTAGCCTGCCCCATGGCACTCTTTCGGCTGGACGGCAAACGCGCCCTTGTCACGGGCGGCAGCAAGGGCATCGGGCGGGCGGCGGCGCAGGCCCTCGCGGAGCTGGGCGCCGAAGTGACGCTGGCCGCGCGGGGCGAGGCCGCGCTGCGGGAGGCCGCCGCCGAGATTCCCGGCTCACGCTGGGTGGTGGCCGACGTGGGCACCCCGGGGGGCGTCCGGGCGGCGGTGGAGGCGGCGGGCGAGGTGGACATCCTCGTGAGCAACGCGGGCGGGCCGCCTCCCAGTCTGCCCAGCGAAGTGACCGAGGAGGGCTGGCAGCGCGGCTTCGAGACGACCTTCCTGTCCACCGTGCGCCTCGCGGACGCAGTGCTGCCGGGTATGCGCGGGCGGGGCTGGGGCCGGATTATCGCGGTGACCAGCCTGACGGTGGGGCGGCCCTCGCTCACCCTCCCCGTGAGCAACGCGATGCGGGCCGCCGTCACCAACCACCTGCGGACCCTCGCGCTGGAGGTCAGCCGCGACGGGGTGACCTGCAACACCGTCGCGCCCGGCTACACCGCCACCGACCGCCTGAGGGCGCTGCACGCCGACCCGGCAGCGGCCGAGGCGCTCGCGGGGCGCATCCCCGCCCGCCGCTTCGGGGGGCCGCACGAGGTGGGCGCGGCGGTCGCCTTTCTCGCCACCGGGGAAGCCGGGTACATCACCGGACAGGAGCTTCTGGTGGACGGCGGCTGGAGCATCTGAAGCCGGACAGAGCAGGCCCCGCCGCACTCCTCGCACGGTGGGGCCTGCTTCCGGTGACCTGAGTTCTTACAGGTTCAGCAGGGGCGTGTAGTTCACGGCCCCGCCCGCGGCGGTGGTGGCGCTCAGGCCATCGGGGAAGAAGCCGCCCTTCGCCTGTCCCTGGCTCAGGAAGACGATGTTCGCCACCTGACGCGGCGTGCGGCTGAAGGCCACCCCGTTCGCGTCGGTCGGCACGATGTTGGCGCTGCGGGCCGGGACGCCCGCGTTGCCGGTCGCGGTGATGCCCTGGTCGCGGTCGTCCGCGCCGTCGACCGAGTCGCGCAGGTTGCTGATCGCCTGCACGACCGCTTCCACGTTCAGGCCCGCCGCCGCCGCCTCGCCCCGGCGGCGGTAAAGCTGGGTGCGGATGGAGCCGGAGTGGTAGGCCTCGACCGCCAGGATTCCGGCGGCCTGCTCGAGATTGCCATTCGCGCTGTCGTCGGAGATCAACCGGGCCGCGCCCTTGTACGCGGTCACGCCCACGTCCTCGAAGATGAACGCCCCGTGCAGGAAGAACAGCTCGTTCGCGTAGGGGTTGAAGCCGGTGATCGCCCCACCCGAGGCCGCCCGCCCCGCCGCGTCGAAGGCCGGGCCGAGGTCCAGCCGGGGCTGCGCGACGGCGCCCGTCTTGAGCACGCCCCGAATAAAGCGCACGTGCGCGAGTTCGTCGTCCGCAATCTCGTTCGCCATCGCCAGCATGTCGCCGGTCAGGCCGGGCAAGGTGGCCCCGCCGCGTCCGGTAAAGCCCGCAGGCAAGATGACCTTGCCCGCGTCGCCGCCCGCCGCCGTCAGCTCGTCGAGGCGGCCGACCGCCGCGAGGTAAAAGGCGGCTTCGAGGTATTCGAGGTTGAGGGCGAAGTTGAAGATGGCCGCGTCGAGGTTGGGCTTCTTCGGTGTCGTGGCGATCACGCTGGTGCAGCTCGACAGCACGGCGCCCGCGCCGACGAGGCCAGCCATGCCCAGGAACTTGCGGCGGGTGCTCGTGTTGGGTGTGTCGTTGCTCATATCGGGGTCCTCCGGGAGGGAAAGGGGGCAAAGGGACAGTCCAGCGGCCACCGAAGACCAGCACCCACCCGCCGGAGCAGGTCAGGGCGCCTGTCCGTGTTCAGGAAAGTCGGGGGTCTTCTGGAGGGCTGTATCCCGGCCGGGGAGGATTGGATCAGGCCCCGCGCCACGATGAAGGGGCGATGAACCCCCGGCCCGTCACAGCGGCTGCACGAACAGCGGCGTGGTCGTGGGCTGCGGGCTGCCGCCGGGCGGCTCCACGCTGACGGCCAGGGTGGAACCGGGGGCGAGGGTGACCAACAGGCCGCGCTCGAAGGTCCCCAGCGAGACGGGCGTGCCGTTCTCGATTCGCCACAACTGGTAGGTCCGCTGGGGGGGCAGGGGGCGCGACAGCTGGACGAAGACCCGGCCCTGCGGCAACTGCACCAATGTGCCCACGCGCTCGCCGTCCGATTCCAGAGACCGCTCGACGGCGCCGGGCGTCTCCAGGTACGCCTCCAGCGGGTCGGCCTGCGGGCGCGGCAGCAGGACGAAGACCAGCGCCAGCGCGGCCACGAGCCCCACGGCAACCGGCCAGCGGCGTGGCGGGCGGGCGGACGGGAGAGGGATTGGAGCCGCTCCCGGCCCAGGTGACCCCTCTGCCCGCACCCGCGCCAGCAGCGTCTGCTCGGCGCCTGCGGACACGGGCACCGCCTGCGGGTCGAGGTCGTCCAGCAGCAGCGCGAGCGCGTCCAGGTCGGCCCGCAGCTCGGCCCGCAGCGCCGGGTCGCGGTCCAGGTCGGCCTCGACCCGCGCCGCCTCCGCCGGGGAAAGGGTCCCCAGGGCGTAGGCCAGCAGGTCGTCGCGGTCGGGCGTCATGGGGTGTCCTCTCCTTCTGCCGGGTGCAGTACGCCGCGCATCCGCTCCAGGGCCGAGCGCAGGCGGGACTTGACCGTGCCCAGCGGCAGCCCGGTCAGCGCGGCAAGTTCCGAGTGCGAGTGGCCCCGGTAGTACGCCAGTTCGATCAGCTCGCGCTGCGCGGGGTCCAGCACGCCCAGGGCGCGGCCTGCCAGCAACCGGCCCTCGTGGTCCGGGGCGGGGGTGGGCGCGTCCCAGTCTCCAAGTTCCAGGCCCGCGTCCGGGCGGTCGCGCAGGTGCTGGAGAAAGCGGTGGTGCGCGATGCTCACCAGCCACGTTTTCGCCCGTGCCCGCGAGGGGTCGAATCTCCCCGCGTGCCGCCACGCGTTGAAAAAGGCGTCCTGCACGCAGGCGTCCACGTCCTCGCGCTGGCGCAGCATCCGGTAGCCCAGGGCGGTCAGCAGGCGCACGTAGCGGCGATGCAGCTCCAACAGCGCGGCCTCGTCGCCCCCGGCCATCTGCCGCAGCAGCGTCTCGTCGGTGGGTTCGGCGGGCGGCGGCTCGGCGGACATGGGGTGCGGGCAGGCTAGCACCCCAGGCGGGGCCGGGTCACGGACGGTCGCGCCCATCCTCCAGCCCGCCGCGCAGTTCGTCTGTCACCTGGGCGGTGGTCCGGCGGAACTCGCGCAGGGCCTGACCGACGCTGCGGCCGAGTTCGGGCAGCTTGCGCGGGCCGAAGACCAGCAACGCGACCACCGCGATCATCATCAGTTCAGCAGCTCCGATATTGGGCATAGTCACCGCTCCTTTCGCCGCCCTGGGGACGGTTCACCCGGCTGTATGCGCGGGCACCCCCGACTGGATGACCCGGGAGCAGGCACCTTCAGGCTTGATGAGGGTGGAGCGGGCATCCAAGGGCGGCGCGGCCGCATAAGGCCAGGCAGGACCAAAGCGCCTCGCCGCATACCGTCCCCCTCATCCCGCCGCGTTACCCTGAGAGGTCCCCGGCGGAGCGCCGTCTCCCGCCCCCACCCTGCTCTTCCCCCTCCGGAGGTATCCCCATGCCCGGTCCAATGGAACTGATTCTGATTCTGCTTGTCGTCGCCCTGATTTTCGGGGCCAAGAAACTGCCTGAACTCGGCAAGGGGCTGGGGCAGGGCATCCGCGAATTCAAGAGCGAGACGCGCGACCCCGCCCCGCCCCCCCAGGCCACCACGCCCCTGAGCGACGTGACGGTCACCGACGTGCAGGCCCGCCCGCTGGACGCCGAAGCGGCCCCAGCCGCCGCCGAGCGCGACCACCGCGCCTGAGTCGGAGGCCCCGCCCATGACGAGGCCCTCCGCCGCGCCGGAACTGCACAGCGCTCCCCTCTTCGACCATCTCGAGGAACTGCGAAGGCGCCTGCTCTACAGCCTGATTTTCCTGGCCCTGGGCATGGTCGCCGCGTTTCAGTACCGCTTTCAACTCATCGAACTGATCAAGGCGCCGCTGCGGGCCTCCGAGCAGTACCAGCTCGGCAACGTGAAGCTCGTGACGGTCAACCTCACCGACCAGTTTCTGCTGAGCCTGCAACTGTCGTTCTGGGCGGGGCTGGCGCTCGCCCTGCCGCTGATCTTGTGGCAGGTGTGGGCCTTTATCGCGCCGGGCCTGTATGCCCACGAGCGGCGCTGGGCGCTGCCCTTCATCCTGGGGGCGGGGCTGTCCTTTCTGGCAGGGGCGGCGTTCGGGTATACGTTCGTGTTGCCCGCGATGGTGCGCTTCCTGCTGGACTTTCTGGGCGGCACGGTCGAGCAGATGCAGAGCCTCGCCAATCTGGTGGGCCTCTTTACCAGCTTCCTGATCGCCTTCGGGCTGGCCTTCGAGATGCCCATTCTGGCGGTGATTCTCACGCGGATCGGGCTGGTCAACCACGTGATGTTGCGCCAGGCCTGGCGCGTCGCTTTGGTCGTGGTGCTGCTGTTCGCGGCCTTTATCACGCCCACGCCCGACCCCTTCAACATGCTGCTGGTGGGGGTGCCGCTCTACGCCCTGTACGAGCTGGGCATCCTGCTCTCGCGCCTGTTCCGGGTGGTGCCGCAGGAGGACGAGGCCGCGCTGGGCACCTGAGTCGCCCCCCTCCTTTTCTCCCAGGAGCCCGGTCCCCGCAGGCCGGGCTTTTTCTTTGCCGTGCCTTCACGGTCCCATTCGCCCTACACTGCTGCTGACTTATGGACCCGGTATTCCTTCAGATCGGCAATTTTACGGTTGCCTGGTACGGCGTGCTGATCACGCTGGGCATCGTCCTGGGGCTGCTGGTCGGCACCCGGCTGGCCCGTCAGCGCGGGCTGAACGTGGACCTCTTCAACGACATGGTGCTGTGGGCGATCATCTGGGGATTGGTGGGCGCCCGCATCGTGTTCGTGGCGACCTCGTGGGAGCAGTTTGCGGGCACCCCCATGCCCCGGCTGCTGCTGGACATCATCAACCTGCGGCAGGGCGGCATCTCGATTCACGGCGGGCTGATCGGCGGGATTCTGGTGCTGGTGTACTACGCCCGGCGCTACCGGCTGAACTTCTACCAGTACGCCGACCTGTTCGTGCCCGGCGTGGCGTTCGGGATCATCGGCGGGCGCATCGGCAACATCATGAACGGCACCGACACAGTGGGCCGCGTGACCGGGTGGCCGATCGGCTACCGCTGGCCGGACAGCGCCCGCGCCTTTCACGAGGGCATGTGCGTCCCCAACCCCAACCCCGACATGGACCTCTCGCGCTACTGCCAGGAGATCGGCGGGCAGCTCGTGATGACGGCGCCCGTGCACTTTACCCAGCTCTACGGCGTGTTCATCGGCATCGTGCTGAGCATCGCCGCCTATTTTTGGCTGCGCTCGCGCAAGGTGGGCTGGGTCTTCTGGCAGTTCTGGCTGTGGTACTCCATCCTGCGGGCGGGGCTGGAGGAAACCTTCCGCCTCAACCCCCTGGCGATCAAGACCTACCTCAACCAGGGCCTCGACGCGCCCGGCATCGGCCTGTGGACCGACACGCACATCATCAGCGTGCCGCTCATCCTGCTGAGCATTTACATGCTGGTCAAGATCCGGCGCCAGCCCGACACGGTCACTCCTGTGGCGGCACCGGCGGCCCCCCAGCCCGACGTGCGCTGAGCCAACAGGAGAGCGGGGGTGGTGGCGCGGGACAGGCCACCACCCCGCCTCCTGTCTCCGGCTGAGCGACCCGGCAAGGCCCCTTCATGCGCCTCGCAACCAGGGCCGGGGCCGGGCGGGGCACACTCGGCGGGCAAGGAGGCACGAGCCATGAAGAACAAGGACACCCATCTGGACCACGTCGACCAGCTTCGCAAGGCGGCCAAGAAGGGCCAGCACGACCTCGAGCGCGAGATCACCCAGGCCGTCATGAAGCAGCACGCCGAGACTGCTTCCCTGATCGCCCGCCAGCAGCACGACATCCGCGAGCTTCAGGGCGAAGTCACGGCCCTGCGGATGCAGAAAAAGGGCGGGGGCGGCTTTCCCTGGACGCTGGTGCTGCTGGGCGGCGCGGGCTACGGGGCCTACCGGCTCTACCAGCAGAACCCCAGACTTCAGCAGCAGGTGCAGGACCTGCTGAAGCGCGTCAACCCCGGTCCCGAGGGCAACCTGGCCCGCGCGGGCGACGCCGTGAAGACGGGCATGTCGGACATGACGCGCGGCGAGTCGCCCGCCGCCGCCTTCCAGACCGCCGGGGGCGAACTGCGCCGGGGCGGCGAGAAGATGGTGGACCGCGTGGAGAGCAACCTCCGCGATGGTGAACCAGGCCGCTGAATCCCGCCGCACCCCAGGGGGCCGCAGCCGCTGCGCTGCGGCCTTTTGCTGGCGACTGGGAGCGGGCGACTTTCCCGTACACTTCTGGGCGGACAGGTGAATTTGAATGACACAAACTGAACGTCCCCTGGACGTGGTGATTCTCGCGGCGGGGCAGGGCACCCGCATGAGGTCGGCGCTGCCCAAAGTGCTGCACCCGGTCGCCGGACGCCCGATGGTCGCGTGGGCGGTGCGGGCGGCGCAATCGCTGGGGGCGCGGCGCACCGTCGTGGTGACCGGGCACGGGGCCGAGCAGGTGGAGGCGGCGCTGGAGCAGCCTGGTGTGGCCTTCGCGCGGCAGCATGGACAACTCGGGACCGGGCACGCCTTTCTGGCGGGGGCCGACGCGCTTTCCGGCGGGAGTGATGCCGACATCCTGGTGCTGTACGGGGACACGCCGCTGCTGCGCCCCGAAACGCTGCGGGCACTGCTGGCCGACCACCGCGCCCACGCCTCGGCCTTCACGATCCTGACGGGTGAACTCCCCGACGCGACGGGCTACGGCCGGATCATTCGCGACGCGGCGGGAAACGTCGAGCGCATCGTGGAGCAAAAGGGGGCCACGCCGGAGGAACAGGCGGTCCGCGAGTTCAACTCCGGCGTGTACGTGATGGACAGCCGCGCCCCTTCGCTCGCCCGGCGCATCACGAATGACAACGCGGCGGGCGAGTATTACCTCACCGACCTGCTCGCGCTGTACCGGGACGAGGGGGCCACGGTGCGGGCCTTCAAGCTGGACGACCCCGACGAGGTGATGGGCGCCAACGACCGCGCCGGGCTGGCCGAGGCCGAGGCGATCCTGCGGCGGCGCATCAACGCCGGGCACATGCGGGCTGGGGTGACGATGCACGACCCCGACTCGGTGCGGATTGAGGACACAGTGCAACTCGGCCGCGACGTGACCCTGGAACCCGGCGTGATCCTGCGTGGCGACACCCGGATCGCGGATGGCGTGACGGTGGGTGCCTACAGCGTCCTGACCGACTCGGTGCTGGAGGAAGGCGTGACCGTCAAGGCCCATTCGGTGCTGGAGGGCGCCCACGTCGGCCCCGGCAGCGACGTGGGGCCGTTCGCCCGCCTGCGCCCCGGCACCGTCCTGGAGGGCGGCGTCCATATCGGCAACTTCGTGGAGACGAAGGCCGCGCGGCTGGGGCCGGGGGTCAAGGCCGGACACCTCGCCTACCTCGGAGACGTGGAGATCGGCGCCGAGACGAATGTGGGCGCCGGGACCATCGTCGCCAACTTCGACGGGGTGAACAAGCACCGCACGACCGTCGGCGCCGGGGTCTTTATCGGCTCCAACTCCACCCTGATCGCCCCGCGCGTGGTCGGGGACGCGGCCTTTATTGCGGCGGGCAGCGCCGTCCACGAGGACGTGCCGGAGGGCGCGATGGCGGTCGCCCGTGGGAAGCAGCGCAACGTGGAAGGCTGGAGCCGCCGCTACTGGGGCGCCATGCGCGAGAAGGTCGGGCAGAAGCTGCCGTGGCTGGCCGGGTGGCTGGAGCGGCAGGGGTAGGAAGTGGAACGAGGAATGCGGGGCGCTGGGAGAGGATTCCAGCGTCCCGTATTCCCTCACCAACCCATAAAAAAATCGCCCCGTTTGGGCGAGGTAGGTCTCCACGTTAAGGGTGCCACCGGGGGAGAGAGGCTTATTTCAGGGCATTGAGGAGCGCCGCGAGGCCGGTGAGCAGGGTTCCGACCGCCGCCACGAGGGCAGCGACTTCACCCGGCTTCCATTGCCTGCGCGAACGCCTGGGTGTATCCTTACGGCGGTTACTCATAAGGACCCACCTCCTTTCTGCACCCGAGCGGCAACTCGGGTGCTTTGCATTCCCGTGTTGCGCCTCTTCCCTCCCGGTTGTCATGCACCCCGTCCCACGAGGGGACCCGCCGAGTTTACCCCAACGAAAGAGGCCCGGACGTTTCATCGCGTCCGGGCCTCCGTCCTGTAGGGCTACCCTCCCCGCGCCGCCGCCAGCCCCTCCACGTACTCGCGGTCTTCCACCCGCTGCACGGTGGGGTTGAGGAGTTGCACCGCGCAGATCAGCACGACGAGCAGTCCCATGCCCGCGATCACCGGGCCGGGGGGCAGGCTGGTGGAGAGGGCGCTGACGAAGGCCATGCCCAGCGGCACGGTCACGCGGCCCACCACGCGCTGCACGGCAAACACGCGGCCCTGCAACTCGCGCGGCACCTGCGACTGCCAGATACCTGCGCTGTGCGAGCGAGTGATCGGCATGACGAACACCGTCAGGGCGAAGGCCACCGCCGTCAGGTACAGGTTGCCCGACAGCCCCATCAGCACGAGTCCGGCGCCCGACACCAGCGCGGGCAGCAGGATGCCCAGGATGCGCCGCTGCTTCAGCCCGCCCCAGGTGCTGATCGCCAGCCCGCCCAGGAACATGCCTGCGCTCGTCACGGTCTGGATGATCGCCAGGGTCGCCGGAAAGCTCAGGCCCCGCGCTACGCGGTCGGCCTCCAGGGTAAAGGTGGTCAGCAGGGTCTGGTACACCGGAATCGCGGCGGTGGCGAAGTTCAGGGCCGCCGCCACGATCAGCAGTTGCAGCAGCGGTGGGCGGCGCAGCAGGTAGGTCCAGCCCAGGCGGGTATCGGCCTTGAGGTTGGCCGCCGCACTGCCGTGGTTCTCGGCGGGGGGCGGGCTGGGAATCGCCAGCCGCGCCAGGATCAGGGCCGCCACCAGGAAACTCACCCCATCCACCAGCAGCGCGAAGGGCACCCCCTGTGCCAGGGGCGCGAGGCCCCCGCCCCAGCCCAGCAGCGCGGGCACGCCGACGAGCAGGGTCGCCAGCGTGGGCGCGAGCAGGCTGGAAAACTGCCGGGTGGTCTGCATCATGCCGTTGGCGCGGGTCAGCTGACCCTCCGGCACGATCATCACGTAGCTGCTTTCCAGCGCGGCCTCGTGGAAGTGGCTCAGCGACTGCGTGACGATCACGAAGGCGAGCAACACCCAGAAGGGCACCGTCATCCCGAACATCAGCGCGGCCATGCCCAGCGTGAGCAGGCCCGACACCACCCCCGCGAGCAACATCACCCGCTTGCGGTCGGTGCGGTCGGCCACCGACCCCGCGACCGGCGCGAGCAGCACCGCGCTGAGCGTGGACGCGATGGCGAGGGCGCCGAGTGCCAGGGCCAGCGGCGCCTTCTGGTCCTCGCCGGGGTAAAGCACCTGCGCGACATACACGTTCAGGGCGAACCACGCGACGTAGGACCCGACCAGGCTCACCGACTGCGAGCCCCACAGCAGCAAAAAAGTCCGCCAGCTCGCCGGGGCGTGTTGGGAGGGGGGTGTCATGATGCCGCGCAGTGTAGAGGCTCACCTGTGATGACGTGAGGAGATTCTGGGAGGTGGGATGGGTTAATGAAGGCGCCCCAGGCCCGCCCGCAGGGAGACTTACCCTGCCCCCATGCTGACCGAACTGCCGACCCTCACTCCAGAGGCCGGGAGCCTGCTGGCCCGCGCGATGTTTCCCGACCCCGAGCGCATCGCCCTCACGCTGGAGACTTACCGAACCGACCCCCAGCGCCGAGTGTTCGTCTGGGCGGAGGGAGGCCAGGTCCTCAGCGCGGCGGGCGTGCACAACCGGGACACCGAGACGGAAGTGCTCCACCTCGCCACCCGGCCCGGCGAGGAGAAACGCGGGTACGCGCGGGCGCTGCTGCACGCGCTGGCTGACCACCTGAACGCCGCGCGGCTGGTCGCGGAGACGGACGACGGGGCGGTCGGCTTCTACCGCCGGACTGGATTTGAGGTCACGCCCGCCCCGCCGAGGGGAGGCCGCGCCCGGTACCGGGTCACGCTTCGCCGGGGGTAGAGGTGGGCGACTGAATGTCAAACGCCGCCCACGCGGCCCGCAGGTCGGGGTGGGGAATCAGCAGCCGGGCTCCCGGCGAGGCCATCCACGCCAGCATCCACCGCGCTCCCGCCCGCAGCCCGCCGCCGTCCAACGCCCGCCGCAGTTCCGCGCCGTAGGGAGGCACCCCGCCCTGATCCCATTCCAGCTTGTCAGCCAGAAAGACTGTGAGGTCCAGCGGCGTGGGCTGCGCGTGCAGGGTGGTGTGGACGCGAATGGCCTGAAGCACCGCCGGGTCGTGGACCCCGTAGCGCCGCCGAGCGATCACCACGCTCAGGCCCGCGTGCAGCAGCAGGGGCACCCGCCGCTCCTCGGGGCACACGGGTAGGCCCAGCCGCTCGGACAGGGGCACCATCGCCTCGCGGGGCACGATCCCGCCGAGGTTGTGCAGCAGGGCCGCCGTCTGCGCCGCACCGGGATCAACACCGAACCGCCGGGCCAGCGCTGCTGCTTCCCCAGCCACGCGCGGGACGTGCTCGCGGATGACTGTCCTTCCGCAGGCCGCGAGCAGGGCGTCCACGTCGGCGGCGAGGTCGGTCAGGGTTCGGCCCCGGTACGGCGCGGCCTCCCGCAGCGGCTCCGGCCAGGGGTCCTCCCAGGACACGCTCACCCGGCCCGCAGCTTCTTGCGCTCCTGCACGGCGAGTTTGTCCACCCGCTCGTTCTCGTCGTGGCCCTCGTGGCCCTTGACCCACACGAAGGTCAGCGCGTGCGTCTGCGCCTGCGCGATCAGCTCCTCCCAGAGGTCCTTGTTCTTCACCGGGTCGCCGCCCGCCGTCTTCCAGCCGTTGCGCTGCCACTTCAGAATCCAGCCGTCGGTAAAGGCCTTGCGCAGATACTGGCTGTCGGTGACCACCCGCACCTGACAGGGCCGTTTGAGGGTCTTCAATCCCTCCAGCAGCCCGCGCAGCTCCATGCGGTTGTTGGTGGTGTCGCGCTCGTTGCCGCTCAGGACGAGTTCCTGCCCCTTGTAGCGCAGGATGGTCGCCCAGCCGCCGTGCCCGGCCCCGGTATCGCAGGCCCCGTCGCTGTAGAGGTCCACCTGCTCGCCCGCCACCGGGACCGCAGGCTGAATACCCGCCTTGATGGGGAGGAGGTCGCGGGCCGCATCCTGCGCCTTCTGGGCGGCGGACTTCTTGAAGTGCGGCTTCCCGCCGGGGCGCGTCATAACCCTGGAACTGTAGGTACCCCTGAGCCGTACTGTCAACATGACCCTGCCCGACCCGCGCCTCTCCCCTTCCGCGCCCGCGCCGCGTGGCGACCCCACGGTCATTCCCGAGCCCGAGCGTACGCCCGCGCTGCTGCTGCACCTCTCGCCGCTGCTGGGGCTGGTGCTACCGGGCGTAGGCAACGTGCTGGGGCCGCTCGCCGCCTGGCTGGGGTACCGCGACCGCTCAGCGGTGCTGGACGCGCAGGGCAAGGAGGTCGTCAACTTCCAGATCAGCGTGTGGCTGTACTCGCTGCTCGCGGGCCTGCTGTTTTTCGGCCTATTCAGCCTGGGACTGATCGGCGGCGCGGCGGGGGCAGCGGCGGGAAGCCCGGACGTGGGGGCCTTCGCACTGTTTGGCAGCCTCGCGGCGTTTTTCGCCTTTTTCATCCCCGCCAGCCTCGTGCTGTGGGCCTTTCCGCTGGTGGTGATGCTGCTCGCGGTAATCCGGGTGAACCAGGGCCGCACCTACCGCTACCCGCTGACCCTGCGGCTGATTCGCTGACGCCCCCGACTCTGAATCAGAACAGTCCCACGACCTCGCCGTTCTCGTCGAGGTCCACCCGCTCGGCGGCGGGGTGGGCGGGCAGGCCGGGCATGGTCCGCATCTCGCCGGAGATCGCGTACACGTAACCGGCGCCCGCCGCCAGCCGCACCTCGCGCACGGGGAGACGCCAGCCGTGCGGCACCCCGCGCTGCCGGGGGTCGGCGGAGAGGCTGAGGTGCGTCTTGGCGATCACGACCGGCAACTGGCCGTACCCCAGCGCCTCAAAGCGCCGCAGGTCGCGCAGGGCCGGGGCACTCACGTCCAGGCCGTCCGCCCCGTACACGCGGGTGGCGACCGCCCCCAGCTTGGCGAGCAGCGGGTCGGAGAGGTCGTAGGTGAAGTGGAAGTCGCCCCCCTCGTGGGCGGCTTCCTCCACCGCCTGCGCCAGGTCCAGCGCCCCCTCGCCCCCCCGCGCGACCCCGTGGGACACGGCCACCCGCGCTCCCGCCTCCCGCGCCGCCCGCACGATGGCCTCGTGTTCGCTGGGATGGTCGCCGGGAAAGGCGTTGACCGCCACCACCACCGGCACCCCGAAGCCGCGCACGATGCCGATGTGACGGCGCAGGTTGCCCAGCCCGGCCTCCACGTCGGCCGGGTTCTCCTCCAGCAGCGCGGGGGGCAGCGGGCGGCCCGGCGTGATGCGGTAGTGCCCGGAATGGACCTTGAGCGCCCGCACGGTCGCCACGACCACCGCCGCGTCGGGCGTCAGGCCCGAGACGCGGCACTTCACGTTGAAGAACCGCTCGGCCCCCAGGTCGGCCCCGAAGCCCGCCTCGGTGACGAGGTAATCGGCCCCGTGCAGCCCGAGCTGGCAGGCGAGCACGCTGGAACTCCCGGTGGCGATGTTGCCGAAGGGGCCGGTATGCACCAGCGCGGGCGTGCCCTCCGAGGTCTGGAGGAGGTTGGGCGCGAGCGCGTCGCGCAGCAGGGCGGCCATCGCGCCCGCCGCGCCGAGCTGCTCGGCGGTCACCGGCTGGTCGTCCCGCGTGTAGCCCACCACCAGCCGCCCCAGCCGCGCCCGCAGGTCCCGCAGCGAGGTGGAAAGCGAGAGCAGCACCATCACCTCGCTCGCCGCCGTGATGTCGAAGCCGCCCTGCCGGGGCACCCCGTCCTGCGCGTCGCCCAGGCCCAGCACCACGTTCCTGAGCGCCCGGTCGTTCACGTCCAGCACCCGCCGCCACGCCACCCGCGCGGGGTCCAGGCCCAGCGGGTTGCCCTGGTGCAGGTGGTTGTCCACCATCGCCGCGAGCAGGTTGTGCGCCGCCGTCACCGCGTGGAAGTCCCCGGTGAGGTGCAGGTTGAGCCGTTCCATCGGCAGCACCTGGCTGTGCCCGGCCCCCGCCGCGCCCCCCTTGATCCCGAAGGTCGGCCCCAGGCTGGGTTGCCGCAGCGCCACGACCGCCCGGCGGCCCCTGCGGGCCAGCCCCTGCACCAGCCCCACCGCCGTGGCCGTCTTGCCCTCCCCCAGCGGAGTGGGCGTGACCGCCGTGACGACCACGTACTTGCCGGGAGGCCGCTCGCGCAGCCGCTCCAGGGCCGGGAGGCGCACCTTCGCCACGTCCCGCCCGTAGGGGTCGAGGTCGTCTGGGACGAGGCCCATCTCCGCCGCCACGTCCGCGAGGGGCCGCAGGGCCACCCGCCGGGCCAGCTCCAGATCGCTGGGAGTCATGCCGCAGCCTAGGACCGCGCTCCGGGCGGGGGCCAGAGCCGGATGCCCTCCCCCGCCGGGGGCACCGGGGCCGCGCCCTGCCCTATCCTGACCCGCATGCGACTCATGGCCGTCTTTGCCCACCCCGACGACGAGATCGGCTGCATCGGCACCCTCGCCAGGCACGCGGCGCGGGGCGACGAGGTGCTGCTGGTGTGGACCACCCTGGGCGAACTCGCCTCCCAGTTCGGGGACGCCCCGCACGAGGAGGTCACCCGCATCCGCCAGGAGCACGGGGCCTGGGTCGCGCAGAGGATCGGGGCGCGGCACCATTTTTTTGACATGGGCGACAGCCGCATGACGGGCGGGCGTTCCGAGGCCCTGCAACTCGCCCGCCTGTATGCCCGCTTCCGGCCCAACGCGGTCATCACCTGGAGCGACGACCACCCCCACCCGGACCACCGCATGACCGCCAAGATCGCCTTTGACGCCGTGACGCTGGCCCGCATTCCCAAGATCATTAACGAGGAAGGCGGCGGCGCGGCCATGCCCCCGGCCCCCGACCTCAGCGGCGACGAGGCCGTCGAGAGCGGCGAGGACGTGGCCCGGCTCGAAGCGTGGCGCGAACCCGTCCGGCTCTACCAGTACTACGCGCCCGCCTCGCCCTACCCCGAGGTCTTCGTGGACACCTCCGAGACTTTCGAGGTCGCGGCGGACGTGGCGGGGTACTACCGCGACTTCTACAAGTGGGCGTGGTCCGCCGAGCAGTTCCGCGAGGGCCGCGCCCAGGCCGGGCGGCTGGCGGGCGTGAAATACGCAGAACGCTTCAATTTGCGGGCGAGCCACTTGCGGGCGCGGGAGTACCTGGACTGAACCTGAACTGGGGGCGCGGGACGTGCGGCGCGGCGGCCCGCGCTACAGTGACCCCCGATTATGGCCGAGGACATCCACATCAGGCAGAGCATCGTGGTCAGGGCGCGTCCGGACGTGCTGTACCGCCTCGCGCTGGAGCCCCGGCGCCGCGTCCGGTGGGACCCCAACCTCGCGCGGGCCGAGTACGAGGGCGGCGAGAGCACCCGGCTCGGCAACAACGTCCGGGTGCGCTTCAAGTTCTCGCGGCGGCTGTTCGGCCTGAGCTTCACGGCCAAGTACGGCCAGCTTCAGGCTCCGCTGCGCGGCGGCTGGGAGAGCGTGCGGCACGTCGGCCCCTTCGAGCGGCTGACGCAGAGCTGGACCTTCAAGGCGATGCCCGGCGGCACCGAAGTCACCCTGGGCATGAACGGCAAGATTCGCTACCGCTGGGTCCAGAAACCCGTCGAGCGGCTGATGCACAACCTCGTCATCAGCACCCTGACGGCGCTCCAGCGGCAGGTGGACGCCCCCGGCGCCCAACTCATGGAGGATATGGGCCGCGAGATGCAGCGCAAGCAAAAAGAGGAGCAGAAGGCCGCGAAGGAGGCCGCCAAAGCCGCGCGGCGGCGCAAGTAGGAGGCGGCGGGGGTGGGCATGGACCTCTGGGACCTGCGGGACAGGACCGTCTTCCGGGACCCGGAGTTGCGGCTCACGCTGGGGCGGCACCCGGAAACGGGCCAGCCTTACGTGCTGTTCATGGTGCAAAACGGGTTCATGGAATACCCGGCCCGGCTGCCCCTCAGCGAGGAGGACTTCCGGCGGTTTCTGGCCGACCCCTTCCTGACCCTGCCCCTCACCGACCGCTATCAGGGGCTGGACTGCGGGGAGGTCCGGGCGGCGGGAGCGGAGTGCTGAGGCTGCCCGTGCCGCCTCACTTCCCCGGCACCGCCACCACCCGCGACCCCTCCTCCTGGCCCAGCAGCAAGCGGTCCGGGCCGAGCCACTGCACGGTGTCGGGCACGTCGTAGCGCTGCCACCAGACCACCCGGCTCTGCGGGCCGTCCGGGGCCGCGCGGGTCACCACCACACATTCGCTGCGCCAGCCGCCGCACCCGTGAAAAGCGGCGGAGGCCAGCGCCGTCCCCGCCGGGTTCCAGGCGAGCGCCCGCACCAGTCCCCGGTGGGGCCGGGTTCGCCAGACTTGCCGCCCGGTCGCCACGTCCCAGACGGTCAGGGTTCCCTCCCTCCATCCGGCAGCCAACCGCGTCCCGTCTGGCGTGAGGCCGAGGCTGTAGGGGCCTTCCTCGCCGCCGAAGCGGAAGCGTTCGGGGCGGGGCTGGCGCGTCCGCAGGTCGTAGAGGGCGACCTCGCCGCGCCGGGGGCTGTAGGCGAGCGTCCTTCCAGCGGCGTCCACGCTGCCCCCCGCCTCCCACCAGCATTCGAAGGGCACCCGCCACACCACCGCCCCGTCCGACCAGCGCCGCAGGGTGAGGCGGACCGGCAGGTCGCGCCCCGGTCCTGCCGCATCGGTCAGGAGCAGGCCCTGCGGCAGGGCGGCGAACACGCACGGCTGGTATTCAAAGGAGCGCCACTCGCCCTGCACCTGTCCCCCGGCCGCGTCCAGCGCAGTGACCCGGCCCTCGGTGTCGTGAATCCAGACCGTGCGGCTGTCGGGGGACCAGACCAAGGCGTTCACGCTGCGGAAGTCCTCGGTGGGCAGGTCGGTGGTCCAGCGCCGCTCCATCGTGGCGGCCTCCCACAGGGCCACCCGCGCGGTGAAGCTCTCGCCGTCCTCGCGGGTGCCGCCAATCGCCACCCAGCGGCCGTCGGGGGACTGCGCGGCGTGGTCCAGGCCCTCGTAGAGGCCGCCGCCCCGCAGATAGACGGGCAGCCCGGTTTCCTGCGCCCGCCACGTCTGCACGGGCCGGGACTCCCACACGGCGCGGGCGATCCCGAACAGGTTGAAGATCAGCAGAGGAGTCAGCAACACCATCAGCACGCGCTGAAGCCGGGTAGGGCGGGGGCGGCCGGGCGCGGGGGTCATGCTCCGACTGTAGCCCTCCGGCTGGGGAAGTCGGGGCGCACTTACGCCCGCCCTTGAGCCAGCCCTGAGACAACGCCCCCGGCGCCGCCGCCCCGCGAGGCCCGCGCGTATGATGCCCCCTAGATGAGCCGGGGGGGCAGGAGGCCGCTTCCGCACCTCCTCCCCCGCGCCGGGAGGCTGCTATGAAACTCGGAATGATTGGGTTGGGCAAGATGGGCGGGAACATGGTGCTGCGCCTCGTGCAGGGCGGCTGCGAGGTCGTGGGCTACGACCGCAGCGAGGAAAGCGTCGCCCTGATCGAGCAGGGCGGGGCACAGGGAGCCCGCACGATGGACGAGCTGATCGCCGCGCTGGGCGACTCCGGCCAGCGGGCCGTGTGGGTGATGGTGCCCGCCGGGGAGATCACCCAGGCGGTCATTGACGACCTCGCGGGGAGGCTCGCGCCCGGTGACATCGTGATCGACGGGGGCAACTCCAACTTCAAGGACACCATGCGGCGGGCGGGGTCGCTCGCGGAAAAGGGCATTTACATGGTGGATGTGGGCACCTCGGGCGGCATCTGGGGCCTGAAGGAAGGCTACGCGATGATGGTGGGCGGCCCCGAGGAAGCGGTGGAGCGGCTGCGCCCCTTCCTGGAAGTGCTGGCGCCCGCGCCCGACAAGGGCTGGGGCCGCATGGGGCCGTCTGGATCGGGGCACTACGTCAAGATGGTCCACAACGGCATCGAGTACGGGATGATGCAGGCCTACGCCGAGGGCTTCGAGCTGCTGCACGCCCGCGAGGACTACGGGCTGGACATGGCGCAGATCGCCGAACTGTGGCGGCACGGCTCGGTCATCCGCTCGTGGCTGCTCGACCTGACCGCCGAGGCGCTCGCCAACGAAGCCGACTTCTCGCAACTCTCCGACTACGTGGCCGACTCGGGCGAGGGGCGCTGGACGGTGATCGACTCCATCGAACTCGGGATTCCCACCCCGGTCATCACGCTGGCGACCCAGATGCGCTTCCGCTCGCAGCAGGAGGTCAGCTACGCCGGGCAGATGCTCTCGGCGATGCGGCGGGCCTTTGGCGGGCACGCGGTCAAGATTCTGGAGTCCACCCGGCAGGAGGCCGTGGTGCCCGAGGTGCAGCCCGGCGAGCATCCGGCGGCGGCGGCTCCGCAGAACATTCCAGTGGAGGCCGCGCAGCCCGTCTCGGGCGGGGAGGAAGCGCAGCAGCTCGGCGAAACGGGTCAGACCCGCGTGACGGGGGACGGCGCGTGAGCGCAGCCCCGAACCCGCAGGCCCCCGGCACAGACGGCCCCGGGGCAGATGGGCAGAACCCCTTCCGGGCCGCCATGCGCCGCAACCGCGCCCCCGAACCCGCCACGCTGGTGATCTTCGGCGCGACCGGCGACCTTGCCCGGCGCAAGCTGCTGCCCGCCGTGTTCGGGCTGTGGCAAGACGGGCTGCTGGGGAGTGCCTTCAACATCGTCGGGGTGGGCCGTCAGGAAATGACGGACGATCAGTTCAAGGACTACGCGCTCGAGGCCCTCCAGAGCAGCAAGGAAACGGATGCCCCGCAGCCCGGCGCCCTGGAGAAGTTCCGCGAGCTGCTGTACTACGAGTACGGCGACTTCGGCGGCGATGAGGTGTATGACCTCGTGCGGCAGGAACTCGACCGGGCGCAGGACGCCCACGGCGGGCGCAAGAATGCCCTCTTCTACCTCTCCACGCCGCCGAGCCTCTTCGAACCGATCTCGAATGGCCTGGGGCGGCTGGGCCTCGCGGACGAGTCGGAGGGCTGGCGACGGCTGGTGATCGAGAAGCCCTTCGGACGCGACCTCGATTCGGCCCGCGAGCTGAACGGGACGATTCACCGCGTCTGGGACGAGTCGCAGGTCTACCGCATCGACCACTATCTGGGCAAGGAGACGGTGCAGAACCTGATGGCGATCCGCTTCGGCAACGCGATTTTCGAGCCGCTGTGGAACCGTGCCATGATCGACCACGTGCAGATCACCGCCGCCGAGGACCTGGGGCTGGAGGGCCGCGCCGGGTACTACGAGGAAGCCGGGGTGATCCGCGACATGCTGCAAAACCACCTCCTGCAACTGTTCGCGCTCACCGCGATGGAGCCGCCCGTCGCCTTTGATGCGGGCGCCATCCGCGACGAGAAGGTCAAGGTGCTGCGGGCGGTGCGGCCCATCCCGGCCGAGCGCGTGCCGGAGGTCGCCGTGCGCGGCCAGTACGGCCCCGGCACCCTCTACGGCGAGGCCGTGCCCGGCTACCGCGAGGAACCCGGCGTGAAGGAAGGCAGCCCCACGCCGACCTACGTGGCGGTCAAGCTGGAGGTCGACAACTGGCGCTGGCAGGGGGTGCCCTTCTTCCTGCGGACGGGCAAACGGCTGCCAAAAAAGGTCACCGAGATCGCCGTGGTCTTCAAGCGCCCGCCGCTGGGCATGTTCCCCGGCGGGCTGGAGCGCAACGTGCTGGCCTTCCGCATCCAGCCCGACGAGGGGGTCAGCCTCAAGTTCTCCTCCAAGTCGCCGGGGCAGGAGATGGTGCTGCGCGAGGTGGTCATGGACTTCCGCTACGACGCCTTTGGGGCACAACTCGAAAGCCCCTACTCCCGCTTGCTGCTCGACGCGATGCTGGGCGACGCCACCCTCTTTCCCCGCGAGGACGAGGTGGACTGCGCGTGGCAGATCGTCTCGGGCCTGCTGGAGACTGCCGAGGGCACGCCCCCGCAGGACTTCCCCAACTACCCCGCCGGAACCTGGGGGCCGGAGGCCGCCGACGAGCTGATCGGCCCGGACCGGCGCTGGAGGCGGCTGTGAGGGGGCACCGCTCACCCGCAATGTTCTGTGATCGGCGCAAGGGAGCCAGCGCATGACCTCTCCCGACCTTCCTACCCTCGGGCCGGTCGAGACCTCAGTGCGGGGGGCGCAGGCAGCGCTGGACGAGCTCTGGGCGCAGACGCAGGTGGAGACGCGGGCTTACACCGGAAACATCGTGGCGCTGACGGTGGGACGGCACCTCGCGCGGGTCGAGGAGGCGCTCGCCGGGCTGGAGGGGCGGTACGCGGGGCGGCAGATTATCGGGGTGATGGACGGGGGCGGCGAGGTGCGGGTGCAGGTCAGCCTCGTGCCGCAGCCGGGCGGGCTGTATATCGAGCGCATCCGGCTCTCTGCCGACCCAGAGAGCCTTCAGGGGGCCATCCTCCCGCTGCTGCGCCCCGCCACCGTCAACCACGTGTGGTGGGGGGCCGACACCCGCCCGGAAGGGGTGCTGCTCTCCGAACTCACTGAGATCGCCGATCAGGTCATCGCGGACAGCCTCACCCTCGACATTCCCCCGGCGCGGCACTACGCGCTGGCCGACCTGGGCTGGAGCCGCTCAGCGGGCTGGCGCGAGGCGGTGGCGCAACTGTTCGACAGCCCCGACGCGGCGCGGCAACTCGCCGGGGTGCGCGGGCTGGAGGTGACCTACGCGGGGAAAACGACCTCCCCGCCCGCCTCTTTGCCGGGTGGGTGGCGAGCATACTGGGCTGGCCGGACCTCGGCGGCGTGACTTACCGCCCCGGCGACTGCGGACGCGAGAACGGTGACCTGTGCGGGGTGACCCTGCTGGGCGAGGGGGTGCGCTTCACGCTCACGGCGGCCGGGGGCGACCTCGTGCGGACCGGGTGCGAGTGGCCGGGCATGACCCGCCAGACCGAACTGAACGTGCCGCGCATGACCCTGGCGGAGGGCCTGGCCCGCGTGATGGCCCGCCCGGAGCGCCGGGAGGTCTTCGAGCGGGCGTGGGCGCTGGCGAAGGCGAGCCTGGGGGGGTACTCGGGGGGAGTGGGGGTCGCGGAAGGTGACGCCCACTTCTGACCCACAAAGGCAGCTTGGCAGGGTGACGGGTCGGCTTTCGCCCCCTCGTCAGCCTGCTTCCCTGCTGGGGAACCGGCAGGCGCAGAGGCCGGTCGCGCCGTCCGGGGACGCGGGTCGTCAGCTCCTGATCCTGGGCGAGTCGGGCCAGGACAGACGCGAACGGGGGTAGCCTGCACCCAGGAACCCGCTGCTGGCCCGGCCCGTATGGGCTGCTGGCACGTCCGCCACCATCCGCGTTCTCGCTCCTCTCCCTGGAGGTTCCATGACTGCCCACTCCCCCCGCAAGGCCCTGATCCTCACCCTCGCCCTCCTGACCGGAGGCGTGGCTGCCGCGCAGACCGCCCCCGCCGCGCCCGTCCCTGCTGCGGCCCGGACCGCCCTGCCCGCCGGGGTGACCCTCGTGACCGAGGTGGAGGGCATCCGCGAGTACCGCCTGCGCAACGGGCTGCGCGTGCTGCTGTTTCCCGACACGTCGCGGACCACCTTCACCCTGAACGTGACCTACCTCGTCGGCAGCCGCCACGAGGGCTACGGCGAGACGGGCATGGCGCACCTCTTGGAGCACATGGTCTTCAAGGGCACGCCGACCAGCGGCAACATCCTGGAGAGCCTGGGCAAGCGCGGTGCGGACTTCAACGGCACCACCAGCCAGGACCGCACCAACTACTTCGAGACGATGACCAACAGCGGGGACAACCTCGCCTGGGCGATCCGCATGGAAGCCGACCGTATGGTGAACTCGAAGATCAGCGCGGAGGACCTCAAGACCGAGATGACGGTCGTGCGGAACGAGTTCGAGGCCGGGGAGAACAACCCCTTCGGGCTGCTGTACAAGCAGGTCCAGTCGGTGGCCTTCGACTGGCACAACTACGGCAACACGGCCATCGGCAACCGCTCGGACGTGGAGAACGTGCCGGTTTCGCGCCTCAAGGCCTTCTACCAGCGCTACTACCAGCCTGACAACGCGGTGGTGACCCTGGCGGGGAACTTCGATGCCGCGCAGGCGCTGGGCATGATCGCCGACGCCTTCGGCCCTATCCGCAGGCCCTGGCGGACGCTGCCGCCGCTGTACACCGTGGAGCCCGCGCAGGACGGCGAGCGCAGCGTGACCGTGCGGCGGGTGGGCGACCAGCAGTTTCTGCTGGCGGCGTACCACATGCCCAGCGTGCGGCACCCCGACATGCCCGCGTTGATGGTGCTCGACCAGATTCTGGCCGACGAACCCGCCGGGCGGCTGTACAAGGCGCTCGTGCCGACCGGGCAGGCCACCGCCATCGCCAGCCTGACGAACAGCGCCAGCGACCCCGGCCTGATGATGTACGCGGCCGTGCTGGGCAAGGACGATAACGCCGCGCCTGCCCAGGCGACCCTGCTCGCCACGCTGGAAAATGCGAGCAAGACGGCCTTTACCGAAGAGGACGTGGCCCGCGTCCGCACCCGCGTGGTGAGCAGCTACGAGCAACTGCTCGCCAAGCCGGAGACGGTGGGCGTGACCCTCTCCGAGTACATCGCGGCGGGCGACTGGCGGCTGCTGTTCAAGCTGCGCGACGAGCTGGCGAAAGTGACCCCCGCCGACGTGCAGCGGGTGGCGGCCACCTACCTCAAACCCAGCAACCGTACCCTGGGCGTGTTCGTGCCCACCGCCCAGCCCGACCGGGTGGCGATCACCCCGGCTCCCAGCGCGGCCGAACTGCTCAGGGGCTACCAGGGCCGCGCGGCCATCGCCTCGGGCGAGACCATCGACCCCAGCCCCACTGCCCTTGAGGCCCGCATCCTGCGCGAGAAGGTCGCGGGCGCGGACGTGGCCCTGCTGCCTAAAAAGACGCGCGGCGAGCGGGTCGAGTTCGTCCTGAGCCTCGACTTCGGCAACCCCGACACGGCCCGCACCGGCAGGGACGCCGCCGACTTTATCGCGCCGCTGCTCACGCGCGGCAGCCAGGGCCTGACGCGTCAGCAGCTCAGCGACCGGCTGGAGGCGATCAAGACGCAACTGAGCGTGTCGGGGGGCGCGACCGGGGCCACCGTGCGCGTCAGCACCGACCGCCAGAACCTCCCCGAGGCCCTGGCCCTGGTCCGCAAGGTGCTGCGCGAGCCCACCTTCCCCGAGGCCGAGTTCGCGGAGATCAAGAAGTCGGCCCTCGACAGCCTCGAAGGGGGCCGCAACGAGCCGGAGGCGGTCGCCGGGCAGGCCCTCTCGCGGGTCTTCATGCCCGAGGGGGCCAAGCGGGGTGACCTCGCCTACGTCCCCACCCTCGACGAGAGCATCGCGGATACCCGCGCGGTCACGCTGGCGCAGGTGCGCGACTACTACGCGAAGGTGTGGGGCGCGGGCCGGGCCCAGGTCGCGGTGGTCGGGGACTTCGACCCGCAGACGATCCGGGCGGCGCTGCCGGAGCTGCTCGGCGGGTTTGCCAGCGGCGTGCCCTACCAGCGCGTCATCCTGCCACTGACCACCCCGAAGGCGCAGGACCTCGTGCTGAACGTGCCCGACAAGGCGAACGCCGTGTACCTCGCCAGCCTGAACTTCCCGCTGCGGGACGACCACCCCGACTACCCGGCGCTGGCCGTCGCCATGCGGGTCTTTGGCTCGGGCACCGACTCGCGCCTTTTCAACCGCCTGCGCCAGCAAGACGGCCTGAGCTACGGCGCGGGCGGCGGCGTGAACGTCTCCAGCCAGGACGAGAAGGGCAGCTTCAGCACCTACGCGATCTTCAATCCCGGCGTGACCGACCGGGTGGCGACCGCCATGCGCGAGGAACTCGTCCGCGCCCGCGACCGGGGCTTTACCGCCCAGGAGATTGAGGCCGCCAAGTCCGCTCTCCTTCAGGAAGCCCGCGTGGCCCGCAGCGACGACGCCAACCTCGCCTCCGGCCTGGCGAGCCAGCTTTACCTGGGCCGCACCTACGCCTTCCGCGCCGGGTTCGAGGAGCGGCTGAAGACCGTCACTCCCGAGATGGCGCAAGCGGCTTTCCGCAAGTACGTGGATCCGGCGAATCTGGTGGTGGTGCGGGCGGGAACGTTCGGGAAGTGAGCCGGGGCTTGTAGCTGGTGGAGGGGAAGAGCGTGAGGGACGGCGTTTTTCTCCTTCCCTTCTTGTGGGGCAGGGGTAGCAAGCGCCAGCTTGGCCTCACGGCGTCACCGGGAAAGAGAGGCCTGAACCTCCCCACTGGCCTCGGACGCCCGCCTCGTTCACCCCCTCTGCAAGCAGCTCTACGAGTCCCAATCTCCCCCCTCTCCTTCAGAGCTTTGCAAGCCAAGGGGAGGGGCTTTTTTGCCCCGCAGCACCCACCTCCCCTGCCGAACCGGAGTTCTACCTTTTGTTCTCTACAAGCCACAGCCCACGCGCCGCAAGCCCCATACTCTCCCCCGTGAACGCCGCCGAAGTCCTCTCCGACCTCGCCGTCTCCCTCGGCGCGGACGCGGTGGGCTGGGCGCCCGCGCAGGTTCCGGCCCCGGCGGTGGCTGAGTACGCGAGCTGGCTGGGGGCGGGGCGGCACGCGGGAATGGAATACCTGGAACGGCAGCTTCCGGCCCGCTCGGACCCGGCCTCGCGGTTGGAGGGGGCGGGGAGCGTGCTGGTGCTGGGCGTGTCGCACGCCTTCGCAGACCCCGGCATCCCTCCGGGCGGCGTGCGGGTGGGGCGGGTGGCCCGCTACGCCTGGACGCCCGACTACCACGACCAGCTTCAGCCCGTGCTGACCCGGCTGGAGGAGGAAGCCGCTCGGCTGGGCGTCCGGGCACGCGGTTACGTGGACCACGGCCCGGTGATGGAGCGCCTCTTCGCGGCCGGGGCCTTTCTGGGGTGGCGGGGCAAGTCGGGCATGACCGTAAGCACGCGGCTGGGGGCGTTCGTGACGCTGGCGGTGCTGCTCACCGACCTGCCGTTCGAGGGCACGGCCGAGGCCCATCCCGACCGCTGTGGCCGCTGCTTCCGCTGCGTGGCCGCCTGCCCGACCGGGGCCATCGGGGACGACCGTAAGATTGACGCCCGGCGCTGCATCTCGTACCTCACCATCGAGCACCGGGGGCCACTGCCGCACGACCTGCGCCCCGGCGTGGGCGACTGGCTCTTTGGCTGCGACGTGTGCTCGGAGGTCTGCCCGTGGAGCCAGAAGGCGGGGCCGCTCGCCCGGCTGTTCCAACCCCACCCGGAGCTGGCGCACCCGGACCTCTCGGCCTTTTTCGGCGTCAGCGAGCGGCAGTTCGAGCGCCGCTTCGCGGGCACCGCCTTCCTGCGTCCCCGCCGCAAGGGCATGGCCCGCAACGCACTGACCGTGCTGGGCAACACCCATGCGCCCCAGGGCTGGTCCCTCCTGCTCGCCGGGGCGGAGGACCCTGCCTGGGAGGTCCGGGAGGCGGCGGCGTGGGCGCTAGGGCAGTGGAATGAAACGGGCCGGATGCGCCTGCTGCTGGACGACCCCCACGAGGCGGTGCGGGAGACGGCGGCGCGGGCCTTGACCCCGGCTTCATGAGGACAACTCTGAGTCTTTTCCCACTCGTCAGCCTCCGGCGGACGTGATGAGGTGGGGGGCATGGCGACCCTGACCGAACAGTTCATGCAGGCCCTGCGGACCACCGAGGACAGCCGCGATCCGACCCCCCTCGTGGAACTCTTTGCGGAAGATTCGACCCTCCGCAACCTGACCACCCAGGAGTGGAGCGGCAAGGACGGGGCGCGGGACTTCTGGACCCGCTACCTGGAAAACTTCGACACCATCCACAGCGAGTTTTTCCACCACTCTGACGACGGCAGCACGGGGCTGATGGAGTGGGAAGCGACCGGGCAGCTCGCGGGCGGGCATGACATCGCTTACCGGGGTAGTAGCGTGATCGAGCACGACGGCCAGAAGGTGCAGGCCTTCCGCACCTACTACGACTCGGCCGCCTTCGTGAAGCCCGCCGTGGAGGGCAGCGAGCAGAGCTGAGCCCCGCCCTTCCCCGCCGCCCCGGTTCTCCCCTGCGAGACCGGGGCACTGCTATGCCTGAGCGCTAAAGACGAACTCAAGGCGCGTCCCTCACCCGGCGCCGCTAGCATGGGGCCATGCGCCCCCGCTCTCCCCTGCTGCCCCTCCTCGCGGCGCTCCTCTCCCTCTCTATTCCGGCTGAGGCCGCGCAGACCGCCGCCGCGCCCGTCCTCAAGCCCACGGTCACCGCCCGCTACCCGCACGACCGGGGGGCCTTTACCCAGGGCCTCCAGTACCTCGGCGGGGGCACCCTGCTGGAAAGCACCGGGCAGGTGGGCGAGTCGGGGGTGCGGCGGGTCAATCTGCGGACCGGGCAGGTGCTGAGGCAGGTGCCCACGCCGATCGCCAGCGCCTTCGGGGAGGGTGTGACGTTGCTGGGCGACGTGGCCTACCACATCACCTGGCAAACGGGCGTGGCCTTCGCCCTCGACGGCGAGACGCTGCGCGAGCAGGGGCGCTACCGCTATACGGGCGAGGGCTGGGGCATCACCCACGACGGCAAGAGCCTGATCATGAGCGACGGTTCCTCCAGCCTGTTCTGGCGCGACCCGCGCACCTTCGCGGTCACGCGGACCCTGCGGGTCACTGACCGGGGCCAGCCCGTGAAGAACCTCAACGAGCTGGAATACGTGCAGGGCCAGATTTACGCCAACGTGTGGCTCACCGACCGCATCGCCCGCATCGACCCGCGCACGGGGCGGGTGACTGCGTGGCTGGACGTGGGCGAGCTTCTGGAGGAGGCCAGCGACCGCGCCGACCGTTCCGGGCGCCCGCTCACCTTCGATGACGTGCCCAACGGTATTGCCTACGTGCCCGAACGCGGCACCTTGCTGCTGACCGGCAAGCGCTGGCCGGTGCTGTTCGAGGTCAAGGTGCCGGGCGTGACGGCGGTGACGACCAAGCGGTGACGGTCCCGCCCCAGCTCATCGTGCTGCGCGGCAACTCGGGCAGCGGCAAGAGTTCGGTCGCCCGTGCCCTGCGCGAGCGTTCCGGGTATGGAATGGCCTGGGTGGAACAGGACTACCTGCGGCGCGTGCTGCTGCGAGAGCATGACGTGCCGGATGGCAAGAACATCGAGCTGATCGCCCTGAATGTCAGCTATGCCCTGGAACACGGCTATCACGTCGTTCTGGAAGGCATCCTGACGGCCCGGAATTACGGCCCGATGCTGGAGCGTCTGCACCACGAGCACGGGGGATCGAGCCACTTCTATCTCTTCGACCTCCCCTTCGAGGAGACGGTGCGGCGCCACGCCACCCGGCCCCAGGCGCGGGAGTTCGGGCCGGAGATGATGCGCGGCTGGTATCAGGAACGCGACCGGCTGCCGTTCGTGGAGGAGCGGATCATTCCCGCTGACAGCACGCTGGAAGCGACCGTCGAACGGCTCTGGCACGAGACGGGATTACAGCACGCTCAGGACGCCGTCGGCTGACGTCCCTGCGCCAGCCTCTCCCCCACCGCCTGCCAGATCGCCTCTGACAACTCGGCCTCGCCTCGCGCAGCGTCGAGAACCAGAAAGCGCTCCGGCTCATGACGGGCGAGGTCGAGGAAGCCCCGGCGCACCCGCTCGTGAAAGGCGAGGTCGGCCTGTTCTAAACGGTCGGGCTGGCCTCGCTGCGCGGCCCGGTGGAGTCCCAGCGCCGGGTCGAGGTCCAGCAGCACCGTCAGGTCGGGCGTGAGGCCGCCCGTCACCTCCGCCGTGACGGCCCGCAGCAGCCCCGACTCCAGCCCCCGCCCTGCCCCCTGATAGGCGAGGCTGGAGTCGGCGTAGCGGTCGCACAGCACGACCTCGCCCCGCGACAGCGCCGGGCGCAGCACCTCGCGCACGAGCTGGGCGCGGCTGGCCGAGTACAGCAGGAACTCGGGGAGAGGGTCCATGTCGAGCGCGGGGTCGAGCAGCACCTCACGCACCCGCGTGCCCAGCCCGGTGCCTCCCGGCTCGCGGGTGACCGTGTGGGCGACTCCCGCCGCCTCCAGCCGCACCGCGAGCCGCCGGAGCTGCGTGCTTTTGCCCGCGCCCTCGGGACCCTCGAAGGTGAGGAAGAGGGGGGTCATGGGGCACCTATCCGGGAGGTGACCGCGAGGACCGGGGGGCGGGCCGCTGGTCGCTGGCGGCTGGAAGCCTTCTTCACAGCCCCGTCGGATGGTGCAGGAACTGCCAGGCCAGCCCGAACTCGTCCTCCAGCTTGGCGGCGAGTGCCCGCACGCCGAACACCTCAGTCTCGTAGTGCCCGGCGTAGACCACGTTCACGCCGTACTCGAAGGCGTCGTGGAAGTGCTTGTGCTCGGGTTCGCCGGTCAGCAGGGTGTCGAGGCCCGCGGCGGCAGCCTCCGCGACCGCGCCCGCCCCGCTGCCGCTGAGGATGCCCAGGCGGTGGACCTCGGGGTTCCCGCCGCCGTGGACGAGGCAGATTTCCCCGGTCAGTTTCTGCACCCGGTCGGCGAAGTCCTGCAACGACTGGGCGAAGGGCAGCTCGCCCGAGAGTCCGATCTTGTGCCCCTGCCAGTCCCCGAAGGGCCGCGCGTTCTGAAGGCTCAGGGCGCGGGCCATCATCGCGTTGTTGCCGACCTCGGGATGGGCGTCTAGGGGAATATGCGCCGCGTAAAGGTTCAGGTCGGCCATCAGCGCCGTGCGGACGCGCTCGCGGTGCGGCCCGGTCAGGGGCAGCGGGCGGCCCCAGAACAGGCCGTGGTGGACGAGCAGCAGGTCGGCCCCGCTGTCGGCGGCGGCCTGAAGCGTCTTGACGCTGGTGTCCACGCTGGCGGCCACCCGGCGGATGGTCGGCGTGCCCTCGATCTGGAGACCGTTGAGGCTGGGGTCGGGGTAGGCGCCGATCTGGAGGTAGTCATTGAGCCAGCGCACCAGCGTGTCGCGCTCGATCTCGCCGCGCTGGGTCTGGAGGGTCGCTTCGGTCATGGGGGGCATTCTAGGCGCGGGGGCTCAGAGCGGAACGTCCCGGACCACGCTTTCGTGCCTCCCCTCGACCACCTCCAGCCGGTTGCCGAAGGGGTCGCGTAGAAAGACGCGCGGCACCCCAGCCTCGGCGTCGGCCCGGTAGACCACCCCGTGCGCGTCGCAGTGTGCCTGAAACGCGGCGAGGTCGGGGCAGCGCAGCGCCGGGTGCCCCTTCTCGCGCGGCACGAAGTCCGGCGTCACGCCGACATGCACCTGCCGCCCGTCGGGGAGGGCGAACCACGCGCCGCCCCGCGCCCGCAGCGCCTCCGGCTTGAGCAGCTCGGGCAGTCCCAGAAAGACGCCGAAAAAGGCCCGCGCCGCTTCCTCGCACCCGGCGGGGGCTTCGATCTGGAGGTGGTCGAGGCCGGAAATCAGGGAGGGCATGACGGCAGTATGAAACCGCACGGCGCAGGCCGACTGTCCTTGCAGCGGGAACAACACCGGCGACTCAGAACCCGAAGAAGTCCACGATCAACGCGGTCGCGTCGGGACCGCAGGGATCGCTGTAGGACCCCGCCGTGCTGCCACCGGGCCAGGCGTGCCCCAGCCCCTGAACAACGTACCGGCGCAGCAGGACGCTGCCGTTCGTGCTGTCTCTGTAGTCGGAGCGGGTGTAGGACCGGCAGGCCGTCGCAGTCGCCGTGGCGTCGGCCACGCTGTCCACGTTGCCGTTGTCCACCCCGTCCGTGGCGAGGTCGTTGGTCTGGGCGAACTGGGCGAGGGTCTGGGTGCCGTTGAGGGGATTGACCGTGCTGTCGGCCGTGCCGTGAAAGACCAGGGTCGGCATGGGGCGGCGCAGGCTGCCCATGTCGGCGGCGCAGGCAGAGCCGCGGGCATTCGGGTCGTACAGGCTGCCGTTTCGCATCGCGTCCACCGAACCGGTCGCGGTCGTCGCGGCCCTGTATTGCAGCCCCGCCACCACCGCGACCCGGCGGACGTGGTCGGGGTAGGTGCAGGCCAGAAGGCTCGACATCGCTCCCCCCGCCGAAATCCCGGCGACGCCGACGCGGGCGGCGTCCACCCGGTAGCTGGCCTTGACCCGGGCGATCATCCCCGCGATCAGGGACGGCTCACCGCTGCCCCGGCGCTGGTTCACGTCGTAAAACCAGTTCCAGCAGTCGGCCCCGTTGTAGGCGCTGCCCTGCTCGGGGTACAGCACCAGGAAGTTCCGGGCGTCGGCCTGCACGTTCATGCGGGTGCCTGCGGCAAAGTCGTAGCCGTCCTGGGTACACCCGTGCAGCATGACCATCAGCGGGCGCGCCGCGCTGCCGTTGTACCCGGCGGGCACCCACAGGCGGTAGAAACGCGACCCGTAGGCATTGGTGTAGGTGCCCGACACCCAGGCTCCCGTCGCCTGAGCGCTCAGCCCCGACCCACCGGCAGCCGGGGCAGGGCTGGAGACAGCGGGGGGACGGGACAGCTCCGGACCGCAGGCGGTGAGCAGCAGGGCAGTCAGCAGGGCAGCGGGACGGTTCATGGCAGACCTCGCAGGGGGAGAGAGAAAGCCCCGCCCCCCAGGGACGCGGGCTGTCAGCAGCAGTGTGGACGCCCCGACCCTAACGGCCCGCCGTCACGCCGCCGTTACAGGGCGGCCCTCTGGATTCCGTGCTTTCTCGCCGTCCGCCCGCGCCCGTCTGGGGTAGCCTGCGCCCCAAGCATGCCGGTCTCCCCTCCCAGAACCGTCGTCGCCGTGCCTGCCCGCAACGAGGCCGGGCGGATCGGCCGGGCCGTTCGCGCCCTGGCCGCGCAGGTGGGCGCGGGCGGCAGGCCGCTGACGGGGTACGAGGTCTGGATTCTGGTGAACAACTCTGCCGACGACACGGCGGGGCGGGCGATGCAGGCCTCTCCCGTGGGCGGCCCGGTGCGGGTGCTGAGCTGCACCCTGCCCCCCGGCCAGGCCAACGTGGTGGGCGCCCGCCGCGCCGCGCTGGAGCTGGCCGCCGCCCGGCTGGGGGAGGACCCGGACGGGTTGATCGTGACCACCGACGCCGACAGTGTGCCCGCCCCGGACTGGCTGTGGCAGTTGCAGCGGGCCGTCTGCTCCGGGGCCGACGCCGCCTGCGGGCGCATCCTGCTGCGGCCCGAGGAACGGGCGCGGCTGCCCGGCCTGGTGCGGCGGGTGTACCTGCAAGACGCGGCCTACCGGCTGGCCGCCGAGCGCCTCACCGCGCGGCTCAACCCCGACCCCTTCGACCCCTGGCCCCGGCACCACCAGCATTTCGGGGCGAACTTGGCCCTGACCCTGCGGGCCTACCGCGAGGTGGGCGGCGTGCCCGACGTGCCGCACCTGGAGGACGTGGCGCTGGTTCAGAGCCTGCGCCGCCACGACCTGCGAGTCCGCCGCACGCCGCACGCCCGCGTGCACACCAGCGCCCGCCTGAGTGGCCGCGTGTCCCTGGGCCTGAGCACCCAGCTCGCCGAGTGGCATGCGGACCCCGCCGCGTGGCGGGTGCCCGGCGCCGCCGAGGTCGCGGCCCTCGCCCGGGCGGAGGCCGCGCTGAAGGAGGCCCGGAAACAGGGCTGGCACCCCGGACTGCCGGGGCGCTGGCTGGCCCCCGCCGCCGTCCTGCGCCGGGCGCTGCGTGCCCCCACCCTGGGGCTGGGGCTGGAACTCGCCCACGCCGCCCGGCTGGGGGCGGGGCTGTGGGCAGGGCACTACGCCCCGGTGCCCGTCGCGCGGGCGCTCGCCGAGGTGCGCGGGCAACTTCAGGGCGCGGCGCCGGAGGGGGAGGCCGCTCAGGACTCCGGCTTGCCGAGCACGTCCAGCCGGTAGCGCTCGTGGCGCTCGCCGTGGCGGTGCGTCAGGGGCGCGGGCGTGCGGCGCAGGGCAGCCTCGTGCACCGCGTCGCCCGTCTGCGGGTAGTCGGGGACGAAGGGCGTCCAGTGCACCAGCACCAGGTCGCCGCCGGGGGCCAGGCGCCCCGTCAGCGCGTCCAGCACGGCTTCCAGGTCGGCAGTGCTGAAGTAGTAGCCCACCTCGGAAAGGACGATCAGGTCGAAGGGGCCGTCTGGGGCCTCTTCCGGCAGGCGGCGGCGCTCGAAGGTCACGCCCTGGCGGCCTCGGTTGCGCTCGCGGGCGCGGGCCAGGGCCTGCTCGCTCACGTCCACACTCAGCAGGGCGTCCGCCCGCCCCGCCAGCAGGCCGGTCAGCACCCCGATGGAGCAGCCGACCTCCAGAGCGCGGGCGTAGCGCTCACGCGGCAGGGCGGTGAGGGTGCGGGCGTACTTGGCGTGCTCGTACTCGCTCGTCTCGAAGTTCCAGGGGTCGGCGTTGGCGCGGTACACGTCCTCGAAATAGCCGTCGTCCAGGGTCTTGTCGGGGGGGGTCATGCGGGCACCTCCTGGGTCAGGACCTCATGGTACGTCTCGGTGCCGCTCAGCGCCCTCTCCACCAGGGTCGCGGGCAGGGTGAAGCCGTGCGGATCGTCCGCGATCAGGCCGAGCTGGGTGCGGTGGGCCAGGATCGCCCGCCGCTTGGGGGCCAGCCAGGGCCGCACGTCCAGCGTGAGGGGCCGGGTCTCGCCGGGGCGGGGGTGGTCGGCACTCTCGCCGCGCTCCTCCAGCCAGACCGTATAGGCCAGCCGCCGGACGGCGGGAAAGGCGCGGGCCGCCGAGAGCAGCGGTGCCCACGCCGCGCGGTGGTCGGGGTGGGGATCGCGTGCCCAGGGCAGCAGCAGCGTGCCGGGCGGGGCCTCCCGGAAGGCGGCGAGGGCACCCCCGGCGATGGCCCCGGCGCAGGCGTGCAGTTCGCCGTCGGGCAATCCCAGCGCCCGGGTTCGCGCCCCGGGGACGCCCAGCTCGGCCAGCCCCGCCCGCCACTCCGCGAGCCTTGCCCCGGCCAGCCGCTCACGCGGGTACGTCTGCGAGTTGGGATGAGACAGCCCCCCGTCGCTGAGCAGGAGCACCCACACCTCCTGCCCGGCTCCGGAAAGTGCGGCGATCAGGCCGCCGCACCCCAGCGCCTCGTCGTCGGGGTGGGGAGAGACGACCCAGACCGGGCCGGGGAGGGAGGATGGGGTCAGCGGCTCGCGGTGGCTCACCCCTCCTCCCAGGGGCTATTGCGGTCCTCGGGGGCGTCCAGCAGCCACGCGCCCACCGCCAGCCGCGCCGCGTCGGGGGCAGGCTGCCGGAGGTACATCCGCAGGTCGCGCAGCAGCCGCTCGGTGGGCCAGGGCGCCAGCAGGCCACGGGCACCCACCGCCCGCTCGGCGGCCTCGGCGGCGAGCAGGCAGGCGTCCTCGGTGGCGGTGCGGGCCAGGGCCACGTACGCGAGCAGGGGGGCAGGGTCAGCCCCGTCCGGCAGGGCGTCCATTCGTCTCTGGGCCTCGCGGGTGAGCTGCCAGGCTGCCTCCAGCCGCACCGCCACCTCCGCGAAGCGCAGGCGCTGCACGTCGTCCCCCGCACGGCCCAGGCCCCGCAGGACCGCCCGCGCCGAGGCGACCACGGCGTCCGCCCCGCCGAGTTGCACGGCCAGAAAACGCAGCGCCCCGCCGCCGAACTCGGGCTGGCGGTAGTAGTCGCCGGGCTGCCCGATCAGGTCCTCCTCCCTCACCTGCGCCCCGGTGTAGTCCACCCGGCCCGAGACGGTCGCCCGCATCCCCAGCGGCTGCCAGAAGGCGTGGTCGGGAGTGCCCGGCTCGCGCCCGGTGGGGAGCAGGACCATCACTCGGCCTCCCTCGGCCTCGGCGGGCAGCAAGGGGCGGGTCACGTGCCCCAGCCCGGAGGCGAAGGTCTTGCCGCCCGTGAGGGTCAGGCCCTCCGCCGCCCGCACCAGCCGCAGCCCCGGCCCGTCCTCGGTGTTCCACACGCCGAACAGCTCCCCGGCGTGGGCGTCCCGGGCGGCGCGGGCGAGCTGAGCGGGCGTGCCGTAGCGCTGGATCAGCCCCAGCGCGTTGACGTGGCCCTCGTAGACCCGGCCCACGGCCAGGCTGGCGCGGCCAATCTGCCGCAGCAGCCGCAGCAGCGCCTCGCCGCCCACGTCCCGGCCGCCCAGCGACGCGGGCAGGGGGGCGGTCAGCAGCCCCGCCCCCTGCAGGGCCTGGAAGGAGGCGGCGGGAAAGGCCCCGTCGGCGTCCCGCGCGGCGGCCTCGCCCTCCAACGCGGCGGCCACGGCGGCAGGCAGTCCGGCAAACGCAGCGTCCGGACGCTGCGGCGCCCCTGAAGTCCTGTCGGTCACCCCCGCACGATACGGCGTGGGGGACGCGGCGGGCGGTGGGGAATGACCCAGCGGGAGGGCAGGCCTGGAGAGGGGAAGCGACGGTCGGACTTCAGAGTGCCGCCGTCAGAAACGCGAGGAGGCCCGTGCTGCACGCGCACGGGCCTCCTGCAGATGCTTCTTGGTGGCGATGCCCGGACTTGAACCGGGGACCTAACGATTATGAGTCGTTCGCTCTAACCAGCTGAGCTACATCGCCTTGAAAAGTGCCCCGCGCAGTGGCGGGGCCTTGTGGTGGAGCTGAGGGGATTCGAACCCCTGACCTTCTGAATGCCATTCAGACGCGCTCCCAACTGCGCCACAGCCCCGAAGGCCCGGTTAGATTACAGCGGAGCTTCCACCTTGTCAACGCCCGGCCCGGCGCTGCGGGCCGCCAGCCGCACGTACCCCTCGATCAGGTGGACGACCACCGGGTTGTGCGTGTGCACGCCGTGGGCCTCGCCGGGGCCGCCCTCGTCGATAAAGTGTGCGATCACGGCAGCCTCGCCGTCGCGGGCGAGCAAAAAGGGACGCTGGCCCTCGGCGGCGATAGGGGGCAGGCCCGCGAGCGCGGCGCGGCGCAGCTCCACCCCGCGCGGGGTCAGGCGCTCCAGCCGCTCGGCCAGGGGCGTCTCGCCCGCCATGTAGACCCGCTGCCGGGCATTCAGCGTGAGGTCCTCGCACAGGCTGCGGATGGCCGCCTCCCCGTAAAGGTGGTACACCGCCTCGGGGGCGGGGTCGGGAGCGAGGCGCGAGAGGTCGCGGTCGAGCGCCCCGAGGCGGTCATCAAAGGAACGCCGCGCCCGCGCGAGGTACTCACGGGCACTCAGGGGGGCATATTCCAGCGGGTTCTGGCCGACCCGCGCGGCCAGGCCCCGGCCCTCAAGGCGTTCCAGGGTCTCGTAGATCTTGGGCCGGGGAATGCCTGCCTGCCGCGCCACGCGGGCGGGCACGGCGCGGCCGAGGGCAAGCAGAGCAGTGTAGGCCCGCGCCTCGTACTCGGTCAGGCCCAACGCTTGCAGGTGAATCACGGCGCTCATCTGCGCCCAGCATACGGGAAGCCCGGTGCGGGGTCCGGCCTTGGCGGGGTCCCCGCGCTCAGGCCGCCGTGTCCGGCGTGGCCTCCTCATCCGGCCGGGGGGCGAGTTGCCCGATGCCCAGCAGCAGCAACCCGATGACAGCGGTCGCCGCCCCCCGCAGCAGCCCGCCAAGGTCACCAAAGTCCAGGAACACCAGCTTCAACGCCCCCACCCCGAAGGCGGCCAGCCCCACCCACCAGCGCAGCGGGCGCCGCGACCGCCGGGCCTCTGCCAGCAGCGCCACCGCCGACGCCAGCAGCACGGCGGTCGAGGTCAGCGTGAACGGTCCACCGCCGCCCAGGAGAAACTCGGTGGTCCGGCCCGCCAGCGCGAGCAGCGCCAGGGTCAGGGCAGGCAGGGCCACGTCCTGCACCGGCAGGAGGCCGAGCCACCACTCGGCCTGATCGCGGTCGCCGCGAGGGTCCGGGCCACGTCTGAGCCGCCTCCATCCGGCAGGGGTGCCCAGCAGGGCCAGGGCGGCCCCCGTCGCCGCCGCACCCAGCAGGCGCCAGAGGCCCACGCCGGAACCCGCAGGCCCCTCCAGCATCGTCCCCACGCTGGCCAGCACTGCCACCCCCAGCACCGGCCAGGCCCGCCAGGGGGGCCGAGTCTCGCCGGGCAGGGCCGCGAGGACCACCGCGAGAAGCGCGAGGAAGGGCGCGGCCCGTTCCTCCACCCCGTCCACCTCCGGCCCAGTCAGGAGGCCCAGGGCAGCGGTCCCCACGGCGAGCCCCTCCAGGCCCCGGCGCAGCCCGGCAGGCAGCAGCGGGCGGTGCACCCCGGCGAGGGCATACAGCAGCCCGCCCGCAAGCAGACCGTGCACCGCGAAGGCCCCGCCAGTGGGCGCGGAGACCACCCCCAGCGGGATCAGAAAGAGCCCGCCCGCCACCGCGCCCCACACCAGTGTGCCCGCGAGCCGCCCGCGCCCGGCGCGGTGCAGGGCCAGGGTCGCCGCCGAGAGCAGGACGACCACTCCGGCCGACGCGAGAAAGCGCGTTCCCGAGCCGAGGCTTCCCAGCCAGCCCCCCGACAGGGAGAACCCGTGCACCAGCGTCACCGAGGCCAGGCCCGCGACGGCGGCCCCCGCCCGCCCCGCCAGCACGAGGCCCCCGCCCAGCGCCAGGGCCGCCACGACGGGCGACGACGGCCAGGGGCCTAGCAGGTGATCGGCCAGGATCAGGCCCAACCCGGCAGCCCCCACCCCGCGCCACACCGGGGAGTGCAGGCCCGCCCCCAGCAGCGCCACCCCCGACGCCAGCCCCAGCAGCCGGGTGGAGGTCCGCCAGCCGTCCAGCCCCAGGGCCAGCGCCCCGCCCAGCGTGCCCACGCCGACGCCCAGCACCGCGTCCCGCAGCGCGGCGGCGCCCGGTCCCCGGCGGTGCAGCCCCAGCGCCAGCCCCCCGCAGATGGCCCCGACCCCCAGCAGCGTGGCAACCACGAGCGGCCGCGCCGCCCCCGGACCGTCGTCCAGAGCCCGCAGCAGCGGCGCCGCACCTGCCAGCCCCGCGAGCAGGACCCCGGCCGCTCCCAGGAGGACTCGCCCCGGCAGCCACGCGGGGACGGCAGCGGCCACGTCTTCCCGCTCGCCGCGCAGGGCGACCGCCAGCGCCGCGCACACCGCGCCCAGCAGCAGCCCGCCCCACAGCAGCGGGTGCCCGGCTTGCCCGTGAAGCTGCGTGGTGACGACCAGCCCCAGCAGTCCCACCGCCGGGAGGAGGGCCAGCAGGCCGCTGCCCGCAGGCCGCAGGCGCCGCTCCGCGAGGACGGTCGCCCCGGCCACCCCCAGCAACGCCAGCCCCGGAAAGGTCGGCTCCCCGAGGTTGTCGGCCAGCAGCCACGTCGCCAAGCTCGCGCCGCTGAGCGCCGTGGCGGTGCCCAGCAGTCGGCCCCGCGCGGCCCCGTGCAGACCGACCCCCAGGCTGAGCGCCAGAATCGCGGCCAGGACCGTGCCCGCCGAGGCCACCTCCGCCCCCACCAGTGCCCCCAGGCACAGGGCGAGGAGGCCGTACCCCAGCCCCCGCATCGCCTCCCCGATGACCGGCGCGGCCCGGCCCGCCGCCGCGTACAGGACCACGGCCAGGGCGGCGGCCACCCCCAGCAGCACCTCGCGGGTCAGGACGCCACTGCGGGCCAGCGCCGCGAGAAACCACGCCGCCCCCACCAGCGTGACCCCAGCCCCCAGGACTGCGAACACCGTGCGGGACGGGATGGGGGTGCGGGCAGGGCGCGGCACTTTTTCGGCAGGCTCATCTTCCGGCCAGACGGGGGCTGGCGGGGCGGCGCCCGGAGGGGCAGCCGGAGGAACATAGGGCTCCGGGTCCGCAGCAGCTTCCGGAGACGGCGGAGCGACGCGGACCCGCGCCCGCGTCTGGGCTTCCAGCGCCTCCAGGCGGTCACGCAACCCCCGCACCTCCCGGCCCAGAGCCGACAGGCGGACCAGCGCGGCGAGGCCCAGCACCAGCAGCGCGAGCAGCAGCAGGGACATGGGCGCAGCGTACCCGACAGCGGGTTGCGACGACCGGCCCCATCCTTGAGCGGGGCCTTCAACGCGAAGGGAGGAACGCGCCCCGCACTGGCGTGCACCGTTCACGCAAGCCCGGTCTGAAATGTGCCTCCGCTTGGACGCCGCCTGCCCGAGCGGCGAGGGTCAGACCGACACCGACACCCCACACGCCTGGAAAACCGCGGCGGCGGCGAGCACGTCCTCGCGTGAGGCGGCGGGGGTGTCGGCCAGGGGATAGTTCAGCCCACGGGCCTCCCACTTGCCGCGTCCGAGCTGGTGGAAGGGCAGGATCTCCACCCGTTCCACACCCTGCAACCCCGCCACGAACCGGGCCAGCCCCGACATGTTCGCGGGGTCGTCGGTCAGCCCCGGCACCAGCACGAAGCGCACCCACATCGGGCGGCCCAACCGCGCCAGCCGCTCGGCGAAGCGCCGCACCGGGTCGACCTCCGCGCCGGTCACCCGGCGGTGGGTGGCCCCGTCCCAGGACTTGATGTCCAGCAGCACGAGGTCGATCTCCTGCAAGTCCTCGTCGCTGAGGCGGTCGCCCAGCGCCCCGTTGGTGTCCAGTGCCGTATGCAGGCCCCGCGCCCGGCACCCGCGCAGCACCTCCATCACGAAGGGCGCCTGCACCAGCGGCTCTCCCCCACTCACCGTGACGCCGCCTCGCCCCGCCCGCATGAAGGGCGCGTAGCGCATCACCTCATTCACCAGTTCGCTTGCCTGAACTGGCTGCCCGTCCTTCAGGTGCCAGGTGTCGGGGTTGTGGCAGTACTGGCAGCGAAACTGGCAGCCGGTCGTCCACACGACCGTTCGCAGGCCGGGGCCGTCGTAGGCCGAGCCGGTGGTGTAGCTGTGGATGTAGCCGGTGAGGTCCTGCATGGCTGGGTGCCTTTCTGGAGGGAGGACGGGGAGATGACGTTTCCCCGCCCCCGGAGGGTCACATCGCCCCGTGGAAGGTGCGGTTCACCACGTCGAGCTGCTGCTCGCGGGTCAGCTTGATGAAGTTCACGGCGTAGCCCGACACGCGGATGGTGAGCTGCGGGTAGTTCTCGGGGTGCTCCATCGCGTCGAGCAGCGTCTCGCGGCCCAGTACGTTGACATTCATGTGAAAGCCGCCCGAGCCGAAGTAGGCGTCCAGCAGCCCGCTGAGGTTGGCCGCCCGTTCCTCCTCACGCCCCAGCGCCGAGGGCACCACCGAGGTCGTCCACGAGATGCCGTCCTGGGCACTCTCGTAGGGCAGCTTGGCGAGCGAGAGGGCCGCCGCGACTATGCCGTGCCGGTCCCGGCCATGCATGGGGTTGGCGCCGGGCGCGAAGGGTTCCCCGTGGCGGCGGCCGTCGGGGGTGTTGCCGGTATTTTTGCCGTACACCACGTTGGACGTGATCGTCAGGACCGACTGGGTGTGGGCAGCATTCCGGTAGGTGGGGTGTCCGCGCAGCTTGTGCATGAAACGCTTGACGAGGTCCACTGCGATCGCGTCCACCCGGTCGTCGTTGTTGCCATACTTGGGGAAGTCGCCCTCCACCACGTAGTCCACGATCAGTCCGCGCTCGTCTCGCACCGGGCGCACCCGCGCGTAGCGAATCGCCGCGAGGCTGTCGGCCACCACCGAGAGGCCCGCGATGCCGAAGGCCATCGTGCGCCGGGGATTGTGGTCGTGCAGCGCCATCTCGATTCGCTCGTAGGCGTACTTGTCGTGCATGTAGTGGATGCAGTTAAGGGCGTTCACGTACACCCCGGCCAGCCAGTCCATCATGCCGTCGAAGCGGGCCATGACCTCGTCGTACTCCAGCACGTCCCCGGCATAGACCTCACCCGCCGGGCCGATCTGCTCGCCGCTGATCTCGTCGCGGCCACCGTTGATCGCATACAGCAGCGTCTTGGCGAGGTTGACGCGGGCGCCGAAGAGCTGCATCTGCTCGCCCACCGTCATCGCCGATACGCAGCAGGCGATCGCGGTGTCGTCGCCGGTCAGCGGGCGCATCAGGTCGTCACTCTCGTACTGAATGGAACTCGTGTCGATGCTGACCTGGGCGCAGAACTCCTTGAAGCCTTCCGGCAGCGCGGGCGACCACAGCACCGTCAGGTTGGGTTCGGGCGACGGCCCCAGCGTGTACAGGGTGTTGAGGTACCGGAAACTGGTTTTCGTGACGAGCGGGCGGCCGTCCTGCCCGATGCCGCCTAGGCTCTCGGTCACCCAGGTGGGGTCGCCGGAGAAGAGGGCGTCGTACTCCTTTGTCCGCAGGAAACGCACGATCCGCAGCTTCATCACGAAGTCGTCCACGAGTTCCTGCGCCTCTTCCTCGGTCAGCCGCCCCCCGCGCAGGTCGCGCTCGAAATAGATGTCGAGGAAGGTAGAAGTGCGGCCCAGGCTCATTGCGGCGCCGTTCTGCTCCTTGACCGCCGCGAGGTACGCGAAGTACAGCCACTGCACGGCTTCCTGCGCGGTCGTGGCAGGCCCGGAGAGGTCGAAGCCGTAGCTCGCCGCCATCTCGCGCAGTTCGTGCAGGGCGCGGATCTGCTCGGAGAGTTCCTCGCGGTCGCGGATCACGTCCTCGGAGGAGGGAAGGTCGTCCAGGCTGGCCTTTTCCGCGAGCTTGGCCGAGACCAGGCGGTCCACCCCGTACAGCGCCACCCGGCGGTAGTCCCCGATGATGCGGCCCCGGCCGTAGGCGTCGGGCAGGCCGGTCACGATATGCGATTTGCGGGCGCGGCGAATCTCAGGCGTATAAGCGTCGAACACGCCCTCGTTGTGGGTCTTGCGGTACCGCGTGAAGATCTCGCGCACCCCGGGGTCCGGTGTGAAGCCGTAGTTTTCCAGGCTGCTTTCAACCATGCGCCAGCCGCCGTTGGGGAAGATCGCCCGCTTGAGCGGCGCGTCGGTTTGCAGGCCCACGATCAATTCGCGCTCCCGGTCGATGTAGCCCGGCGCGTGCGCGGTGATGGAACTCGGAATCTGCGACACGTCCAGCACGCCCCGCTCACGCTCCTGCCGGAACAGCTCCCCGAGCTGCGCCCACAGCGCCTGCGTGCGCGGGGTGGCCCCGGCCAGAAAGCTGCTGCCGCCGGTGTAGGGCGTGAAGTTGCGAACGATGAAGTCGCGCACGTTGATGGTGGTCTGCCAGGGGCCGGGGGTGAACTGGTGCCAGGCGTCAGGGGTCGCGGTGGGTTGCGGAATCCGGGGGGTCATGGCTCGCTCCTCCAAACAGAGGGTCACTACCTCGTGATGCCTTTCACGACCCTCTTTGACCCTATGCTACGGCGCCCCCTCCGGCAGGAGAAACAGTTCCGGACGGGGGGACTGACCATCCGGGGTGGTCAATGCCGGTGGGAGGGACGAGGCTGACCGGGGCGCAGCCAGCCCCAGAACGCCGCCAACGGAAAAACCCCGGCTGAGCCGAGGTTTCTGTGTGGTGGGCGGTATAGGATTTGAACCTACGACCCCTCGCGTGTGAAGCGAGTGCTCTACCGCTGAGCTAACCGCCCGAGACGTTCTGGTGGGCCCTGCCGGATTTGAACCGGCAACCAATCGGTTATGAGCCGACTGCTCTAACCGTTGAGCTAAGAGCCCTTGGGCCAGCGAGCGAGAGGAAGTGTACCGGGGGGGGCCGCCCCTTGTCAAACCTGGGGGCAGGCCGGGGTGGTAGCGTGCAGGTCATGCATGTCCTGCACGTGGCGTCCGAGGTCTACCCCTATTCCCGGTCGGGCGGACTGGGCGACGTGCTGGGGGCACTTCCGGCCGAGCAGGCCAGGCTGGGGGCCGAGGTGACGGTTCTCTCGCCGTGGTACGCGGCCCTGGCGGGAACGCCGCAGGAGGTCTGGCGCGGCGACATGCCCGGCGTCGGCCCCGCGCGGGTGGGCGAGCTGCGGGCGGGCGGCGTGCGCTTCGTGTTTCTGGGCCTGCCTGCTTTCGACCGCCCCGGCCTCTACCACCCAGACGACGTGGAGCGCTTCTGCACCTTCGGGCGGGCCGCGCGGCCGGTGCTGGAGGCGCTGGACCTGCGCCCAGATGTGCTGCACGGCCACGACTGGCAGGCGGGGCTGGTCGTCGCGCATGCCCACCTCGCGGGCTGGCGCACCGCCTTTACCATCCACAACCTCCAGTACCAGGGCCGCTGGAATCTGCCCGAGGCCCGCGCGTGGACCGGGCTGCCGGAGTGGGCCTTTTCCTCCGAGGGGATCGAGTTTCACGGCGACCTCAACCTGATGAAGGCGGGGCTGACCTTCGCGGACGCGGTCACGACCGTCAGCCCGACCTATGCCCAGGAGATCACCACGCCGGAGTACGGGGAGGGGCTGGACGGCCTGCTCGTACGGCTGACGCTGGAAGGGCGGCTGAGCGGGATTCTGAACGGGCTGGATCAGGACCGCTGGAACCCGGCGACCGACCCCGACATCGTGCCCTTTCGCGATCCGGCGGGAAAGGCGCCCAACGGCGAGCGCCTCCGCGCCGAGTTTGGGCTGGACGCGGCCCCGATTCTGGGCGTGGTGAGTCGCCTCGCGGACCAGAAGGGGATGGACCTGCTGCTGATGGCCCTGCCGGAGCTGGTGCGCGAGTGGAACGTGGTCCTGCTGGGGGGCGGGGATCCCCTCCTGACCGCTGCGCTGACGGGGTGGGACCACCACCCGCGCGTGGCCTTCGTGTCGGGGATGAACGAGCCCCTCGCGCACCGCATCTATGCAGGGGCGGACGCCTTTGCGATGCCCAGCCGCTTTGAGCCGTGCGGCCTGTCGCAGATGATCGCCCTGCGCTACGGCACCCTGCCGATCGTGCGGGCGACCGGGGGGCTGGTGGACACCGTGCCGGGCGATGTGGGTTTCCTGTTCGGGGACGCCACCCCGCAGGCGCTGACCGCCGCGTGCGCCGAGGCCTGCCGCGTGCTGGAGGACCGCGCCGACTGGGAGGCCCGCATGACCCGTGGGATGGAGCTGGATTTCGGCTGGGAGAGCCCTGCCCGGCACTACCTGGAGCTGTACGGGGGGCTCAGCGCAGGAAGGCCAGCAGCGCCGCGTTAAAGGCTTCGGGGTGGTCGAGGTTGGAGAGGTGCGCGGCCTCCGGGATGACCCGCAGCTCACCGCGCCCCGCGTCCGCGATCTCCTGGCCCAGTTCCACGGGCGTGATCTCGTCCTGCTCGCCCACGAGCACGAGGAGGGGCACCTCCAGCCCGCGCAGGGTGTCCCGGTGCTCGCCGCGCACGGCCATCGCCCGCAGCGCCCCGGCGATCCCCTCACGGGAGGCGGCCTCGATCATCGGGCGCACCCGGCGGAAGGTCGCGGGCGAGTGCTCCTTCTCGGCGGCCTCCACGATGAAGTCGCGGCCTTCTTCCTCCACCCGGTCGGCCTGCTCGCGGCGGTCCTCGGTCTTTTCGGGGGTGTCGGCCCGCAGCGACGTGTCGGCCAGCACCACGCGGGCGAAACGCTCCGGCGCCTGCCGCAGCAGTTCCATCGCCAGGTAACCGCCCATGCTCAGGCCCACCACGGCGAGGGGGTCACCCTCCGGCAGCGTTCCGAGCAGGTCGCGGGCGGCGTCCTCCAGGGTGGTCATCGCCCCCTCCTCTCCCCCGAAGCCGGGGAGGTTGGGAGCGATGACGCGGAAGCCTTCGGCCTCCAGCACGGCCCGCTGGTCGTCCCACATGGCAGCGGAAAGGGGGTAGGCGTGGAGGAGCAGCACGGTTCGGGGCGCGGGGGCGGTCATGGGGTCAGGCTAGGCCGCTGAGAGCGGAAGGGCCATTGAGCGGGCCTTGAGCCGAGCGGGCCGCGCTAGCATCCCACTCGTGAACCTCGCCGTCGTCCTCGTGTCCCCCAAAACGCCCGGCAATATCGGCTCGGCGGCCCGCGCGATGCTGAACATGGGCGCCCGCGACCTGCGGCTGGTCGCCCCGCGCTGCGATCATCTGGACTCCCAGGCCGTGGCGATGGCGGTCCACGCGGCGGACCTGCTGCGGGAGGCCCGCGTCTACCCCACCCTGCGCGAGGCGCTGGCCGACCGCGACCTCAGCGTGGGGACCTCGGCGCGGATTCGCGCGGACCTGCCCGCCCCCCGCCACCCCGCGCAGGTGCGGCCCCTGGTACGGGCGGCCTCGGCCCCGGCGCTGGTCTTCGGGCCGGAGGAGACGGGGCTGGTCAACTCGGACCTGGAGCAGTGTCAGGTGACCGTGCGGGTGCCCACCGGGGACTACGCCAGCCTGAACCTCGCCCAGGCCGTGCTGCTGGTGTGCTACGAGTTCCTGCAAGCGCAGGACGAGGTGCCTGCCAGCGAGCGCAAGACGGCGACGCGCGAGGAGATGGAGGCGATGTACGGCCACCTGCACCAGACCATGCACCTGATCGGCTACACCGACGCGGTGCGGGCGCGGCATACGCTGCGGCTGTGGCGGGCGATGCTGGACCGGGCGCTGATGAGCAGCGCGGAAAGCCGCCTCTTCCGGGGCCTACTGCGGCAGGTGGAGTGGAAGGTGCGGGACGCGGCGCGGTGCGGCACGGTGGAGGGAAAAGCGGCTCCGGCAGACGAGACGGCTCTGGACTGAGGCTCACGGCGCCGGGCATTACGGAGCGCGGTGCTGACCCTCCCTAGACTGTCCCCCATGACCGAGTTGCCCGCTGTCCTGCCCCCGGCTTCGCCGCCGCCCGCGCCGCGCGAGTGGCCGCTGTCGCGGCGGGTGCAGCTGCTGCGCAACGTGCTGCCGCCCCTGATCGTGCTGGTGGTGGCGGTGGTGGAACTGCTGATCGCGGGCCTCCAGAATCCGCGGGCCGAGGTCTGGGCGCACCTGCTGTTCTACGGACTGGTCGGGCCGGCGGCGACCTTTTTCAGCGTGGAGTGGATCGCGCAGGGCACCCGCGCCCGCGAGCGGGCCGAGCGCGAGCTGCGGGCCACCTACGCGCAGCTCAGCGCCTCGCACGGGCAGCTTCAGGCCGTGCAGGAGCTGATGCGCGACCTTAGCGGGGCGCCGGACCTGGGCGCGGTGGTGGAGGTCGCCGCGCGGGGCGCGATGCGGGCGACCGGGGCCGCGCACGCCACCCTGACGGTGCCGGGGGGCCTCAGCGCAGCGGCGGCGGGCGAGGGAGACACCAGGGAGGCCCGCTTCCCGCTGCGGGTGCCCATTCCCGGCGGGGGAGCCCTCGCGCTGCACTTCACCGAACCCCCGACCCCCGAGACCGAGGCCCTCGCGCAGGCCATCGCCGCCGAGGTCGCCACCGGGGTGGAGGCCGCCCGGCAGCGCACCCTGGACCTGATGACGCTCTACAGCGTGGACCAGTCCATCCGCGCCGAGCGCAACATGCGCCGCCTGCTCGCCCGCGTGACCCGCAACATGGCCGAGCGGGTGCAGGCGGGGGCGCGGGCGGCCTACCTGCGCGATCAGGACGGCCTCCTGCGGTTGGAATACGCCGAGGACTGGACCGGTGAGCAGGGCGGGCGCGGCTCCCTGGCCCCGGCCTTCGTGGAGCGGGTGGCCGAGGCAGGCACGCCCCTGGTCGCGGCCGAGGACGAGGCCGCCGAGGTGTTTCCCGGCGCGACCTCCGCCCTGGGCTTTCCCATGCGCGACGAGCAGGGGCTGGTCGGCGTGCTGGTGCTGGGCGACGAGCGGCCTGCCGCGTTCGGGGACGTGCGCCTGCCCCTCCTCGCGCTACTGGCGGCGCAGGCCGCGCTGGGGGTCCGCAATGCCCGCGCCTACCTGTACTCGGAGGAACTCGCCATCAGCGACGAACGCGCCCGCATCGCCCGCGAGATTCACGACGGAGTGGCGCAGTCGCTCGCCTTTGCGGCGCTCAAACTCGACGTGGTGGCCCGGCAACTGCGGGCCGAGCCGGACCGGGCCGAGGAGGAGGTCCGCGCCGCCAGTGTGCTGCTGCGCGAGCAGATCAAGGAAGTGCGGCGCTCAATCTTCGCGCTGCGGCCCATCGACCTGGAGCGCTACGGCCTGCTGGAGACGGTGCGGCGCTACGTGGAAGATTTCGGGCAGCAAAATGGGGTCCGCACCACGCTGAACGTCACCGGGGACATCCACCTCGCGCCGGGGGACGAGGCGGTGGTCTTCCGCATTCTGCAAGAGAGCCTCAATAACGTCGCCAAGCACGCCCGCGCCCGCGAGGTCACCGTCAGTCTGCACGGCGGCCACCGCGTCACCCTGCGCGTGCAGGACGACGGCGCGGGCTTTGACCCGGAGCAGGTATCGGGCCGCGTGAGCAGCGCCGGGGGCCTGGGCCTGATGCAGATGCGCGAGCGGGTGGAGAGCCGGGGTGGGAAGTACCGGGTGCTCAGCGAGCCGGGGCACGGGACGCTGGTGGAGGCGGAGGTGCCGCAGGCGTGAGTATGGGCTCACCCCCAGTCGCCCCCAAGTCAAGGAAAGGGAAATCTCTCCGGTGAAACCTCGTCGCCAAACGCCTCCTCGCTGGCAAGACGAATCCCCTTTGCGGTCAGGTCTGCGCCAATCGTCCAACCTGCCCTCATGACCTCGTCCACGTGAAGCTCGACGTACCCGAGATACGCCAACTCCTTCAGGGCCACCACATCAGGATGTGAGTCGAAGTCCGGTGACTCACTTGCCTCCAGGTCGAAGGCTGCTCCATTCCTGTACCCCTTTCGCCAGAGCTTCACCATCCACCTGAGATTCTCCAGCGCCCGACCAGAGACTGGGTCTTGCATCGTCGTCTCCTTCAATTGGAACTTCTGTCTGGCCGTTCGCGCTTCCCACGGCGGAACGACTGCCTGATCCTCCCTAATTCAGCGTCCGCCCCCCCGCCGCCCCCACCAGCCCGAACGCCGGAACCGGCACCCGCGCCCGCACCCCCCAGGCGTCCTGCATGACGTAGTGGCCGCTCATCTGGCCGGGCGGGTCTTCCAGGGTGACAAAGGAGTCGTAGACGAACACGCCGCCGGGCGCCAGCACGGGCTGCTCGCCCACGACGCCCTCGCCGTCCACGACCGTGTGGCGGCCCGAGCCGTCCACGATGTCCCAGTGCCGGGTGAGCAGTTGCCAGGTGTCGTCGCTGTGGTTCTCGATGCGGATGACGTAGGCGAAGAGGTGTCGCCCCGCCGCCGAGTGTGCGGCGAGGTAGCTCACCTCCACGCGCACCCGCACGTCGGGGGCCGGAGCGTAGGCAGGATGGCTCATGGGGCGAGGATAGCCGGGGAGCCTAGACTGGGCCGCGTGACCCAGGACAACCCAACCAGCAGCGCCGCCCCCGCCATCAACGAAGACTTCCTCTTCGCCCTGCTGCGCGAGGCGGCCCCCAGCGGCTGTGAGCGCCGCGCCGCCGACGTGTGGAAGGCAGAAGCGGCGACCTTTGCCCGCGTCTCGGAGGACCACTACGGCAACGTGTACGCCGAACTCGGTCCGGAAGACGGCCCGACCATTGCGCTGATGGGCCACCTCGACGAGATCGGCCTGATCGTGTCGCACGTCGGGGACGGCGGACTCATCAGCGTGCTGGGCGTCGGCGGCTGGGACCCGCAGGTGCTCGTCGGCCAGCGCATCCGGCTGCTCGCGCCGGGCGGGGATATTCTGGGCGTGATCGGCAAGAAGGCCATCCACGTGATGGAACCCGAGGACCGGAAGAATGCCTCCAAGCTGGAAGACCTCTGGATTGATGTCGGCCTGAGCAAGGAGGAGGTCCAGCAGCGCGTTCCGGTGGGCACCTACGGCGTCATAGAGCAGGGGCCGGTCCGGGTGGGCGACAAGATCGTCAGCCGGGCGCTGGACAACCGGGTGGGCGGATTTATCGTGCTGGAGGCGCTGCGGGCGCTGAAGGACGCGGAGCTGAGGCACCGGGTGGTCGCCGTGGGCACCAGCCAGGAGGAGATCGGCGTGTTCGGGGCACAGGTCAGCGGGCACCGCCTGAACCCGGTCGCGGGCGTGGCGGTGGACGTGACCCACGAGACGGGGCAGCCGGGCGTCTCCGAGAAGAAATACGGCACTGTGCCCTTCGGCTCGGGGGCCAACCTCAGCGTGGGGCCGATGACCAGCCCGGCCATCCTGCGCCAGATGCAGGACGCCGCTCGCGAGGAGGGCATTCCCTACACCCTCAGCGCGAGCGGGCGCTACACGGGCACCGACGCCGACGCGCTGACGCTGGTGCGCTCGGGCGTGCCCACGGCGGTCGTGAGCATTCCCAACCGCTACATGCACTCGCCCTCCGAGATGGTGGACGCCCGCGACGTGAAGGCCTGCACCGACATCCTCGCGGCGTGGATTCGGCGGCTGAAGGGCGGGGAGGAGTTCCTGCGCTGACGCCGCCAGGGTGGGCTGACGCGTGGCCCACGACCACCCCCACGTCTACAATCTGCCGGTGACTTCTCCTCCCCTCCCCTCCCCGGCTCCGGCCCGGCGTGCCGCCCTGCCCTTCATCCTCCTGACCGTCCTGCTGGACGTGATGGGGGTGGGGCTGATCATCCCGGTCTTTCCGGGGCTGGTGAGCGACCTCGCGGGCGATCCCACGCTGGGGGCACGGCTGCTGGGCGTGTTCACCGCCGTCTACGCGCTGATGCAGTTCATCTTCGCGCCCATCCTGGGGGCGCTGTCCGACCGCTACGGGCGGCGGCCGGTGCTGCTGCTGAGCCTGCTGGGGCTGGGGCTGGACTACCTGCTGCTGTACTTCGCGCCGAATCTGTGGTGGCTCTTTGTGGGCCGGATCATCGCGGGCATCACCGGGGCGAGCATCACGGTGGCGAACGCGTACCTGGCGGACGTGACGGCGCCCGAAAACCGTGCCCGGTCGTTCGGATTGCTGGGGGCCACCTTCGGGGTAGGCTTCATCCTGGGTCCGGCGCTGGGCGGGGTGCTGGGCGACGTGGACGTGCGGCTGCCCTTCCTGGTCGCGGCGGTGCTCGCGCTGCTGAACGCCGCCTACGGCTACTTCATCCTGCCCGAGTCGCTGCCGCCCGAGCGCCGGGGCACGCCCGAGCCCATCCGCTTCAACCCGCTCGCGCCGCTGAAGGTGCTGGGCCGCTATCCCCTCGTGCGGAACCTCGCCGCCGCCTTCATCCTGATCGGGATGGCGCAGCAGGTGATTTTCAGCACCTGGGTCCTGTTCACCGAGCGGGTGCTGGGCTGGAGTTCCACCCAGAACGGGCTGGCGCTCGCCCTGATCGGGTTGCTGTCGGCCATCGTGCAGGCGGGGGTAGTAGGCACGGCGGTGCGGGTGCTGGGCGAGCGCGGGGCCATCCTCACCGGGCTGCTGCTGGGCGTCGTGCAGTACCTGCTGCTGGGCGCGGCCCGCACCGACGGCATGCTGTACGCCTCCATCGTGCTGGGGTCGCTGGCGGGCATCGCGGGTCCGGCCATCCAGGGCCTGATCAGCCGCCGGGTCGAGGCCACCGAGCAGGGGCGGGTGCAGGGCGCCCTGACCAGTGTGCAAAGCCTCGTCGGGGTGGTCGGGCCGCTGGTCGCCACCAGCGTCTTCGCGGCGTTTACCCGGCCCGGCAACCCGTACCACGAACCCGGCGCGGCCTTTTACATGGCAGCGCTGTTCAGCCTCGCGGGGACGGTGGTCGCGGGCGTGGTGCTGCGGCGGGCGGGGAAGCAGAGCTAGGGCAGGAGATGAACGAAGACCCCTCACCGGGCGACTGGTGAGGGGTTCTTTGCTCCTGTCCGTCTGTTAAAGGCTTGAAGCGGTCACACCGCCTGCCGCCTGCTCCTCGCCTACTCCAGGCCGAGCGTCCAGCACACTGTCCGGCACTCCCGCCAGCGCCCGGCGCACCACGTCCAGCCCCGCAGCAGGGCGGTGGCCTTCCTCGCTGAGCGTGCGCTTCCAGTGCCGTGCTCCTGGCTGGCCCGCGAACAGGCCCAGGGTGTGCTTCATCATGCGGTTCAGGGGCTGGCCTTGCTCCAGTTGCGCGGCGACGTAGGGCAGAAAGGCTTCAATTGCCTCGCGGCGGGTGGGTGGGGCCACGTCCTCCCCGAACACGTCGCGGTCGGCGGTCGCCAGGAGGTACGGGTCGCTATACGCCGCCCGCCCGATCATCACGCCGTCGGCCCATTTGAGATGCTCGCGGGCGGCCTCCAGGGTCAGCACGCCGCCGTTCAGCACGACCGTCAGCCCCGGAAAGTCGGCCCTGAGCTGCTGCACGACCTCATAGCGTAGGGGGGGAATCTCGCGGTTTTCCTTCGGGGAGAGGCCGGAGAGCCACGCCTTGCGGGCATGGACGATGAAGGTCTCGCAGCCCGCCGCCGCGACGGTGGACACGAAGCGGGTGAGGTGCGCGTAGCTGTCCAGATCGTCAATCCCGATGCGGTGCTTGACGGTCACGGGAAGGCGGGTCGCGCCCCGCATCGCCTCCACCGCGCGGGCCACCACGTCGGGGGTCGCCATCAGGCACGCGCCGAACGCGCCGCTCTGCACCCGGTCCGAGGGGCAGCCGCAGTTGAGGTTAACCTCGTCATAGCCCCAGTCTTCGGCAATACGGGCGCACTCGGCCAGCGCCGCCGGGTCCGAGCCGCCGAGTTGCAGGGCGAGCGGGTGCTCGACGCCCGAGAATCCCAGGTGCCGCTCGCGGTCGCCGTGCAGGATCGCCCCGGTCGTGACCATCTCGGTATACAGCAGGGTGCGGCGGGTCAGCGTGCGGTGAAAGACCCGGCAGTGCCGGTCGGTCCAGTCCATCATCGGGGCGACCGAGAGCGTGTGGGGCGGGCGGGAGGCGGCGCTCATCGCCCGGCAGTGTACGGGGTGGGCACGGATGGAAATGGGAAGGGAACCGCAGGCCCTAGCCCACGGCTCCCCGGCTCCTCTGCCCTTACTTTCCGGCCTTGTCGTCCCGCTCTGCGGGTTGCGTGGTCTTTTCCTCCTGCCCGGCGCGGACAGTCTGGCGCGGCTCCACGATGAGGCCAGGGCCGACCTTCGCGCCCGATTCCACGACGCTGTGCGCCCCGATCACGCTCAGGCGGCTGTTGGCGCTCTGGCCGCCGACCACCGCGTCCGCCTCCACGACTGCCCCCTGGTCCACGATGGCGCGGCTGACCCGCGCTCCGGCCTTCACCACCGCCCCCGGCTGCACGATGCTGTTCCGCACACTGGCCCCCTCCTCCACGACCGCGTTGGGGCCGACCACGCTGCCGATGACCTCGCCTGCGATCACGGCCCCGCCGCAGACGTAGCTGTGGTCCAGCCGCGCCGAGCCATGAATTCGCGTCGGCGGCCGGGCGATGGAGCTGGTGATGAAGGGCCAGTCCGGGGTGTCCAGCTCAAAGCCGTGGCCGTTCAGAAAGTCCTGGTGGGTTTGCATGTAGGCGTCCAGCGTGCCCACATCCATCCAGTAGCCCTCCAGCGGGTAGGCGTGGGCGTCCCCCCGCGCGACGAGGGCGGGCAGCAGTTCCTCGCCGTAATCGCCCAGTTCGCCCTGCTTTTCCAGCTCTTCCAGGGTGTCCATCAAAATGGCCGCGTCGTACACGAAGACCTCGGCGGTCACGGTCCTCCCCAGCGGCTCGTCGGGCTTGTAGGCAAACTCGGTGACCTTGCCCTCGCCGTTGGCCCGCACGTTGCCGAAGCGGGTGGCCTGCGCCTCGTCGGGCAGGTCGGTGGTGACCATCGTGACGCTGGCCTCCCGGCGGACGTGCTCGCGGATGACCTCGGAGTAGTCCAGCTTGTAGATGTGGTCGGCGCTCATGACCAGCACCACGTCGGGGGCGAACTCGCGCATCAGCCGGACATGCTGGGCGAGGGCGTGGGCGTTGCCCTGAGCGAACTCGCCGTCCTCGTTCTCGGGGCTGGAAAAGGGCGGCATGACCACCAGCCCGCCCCGCGTGCGGTCGAGGTCCCAGGGCCGCCCGCCCGAGAGGTGGTCGTTGAGGCCGTGCGGGAGGTACTGCTCGATCACCCACACGTCCTGCACGCCGCTGTGCACAAGGTTGGACAGCGAGAAGTCGATCAGGCGGTAGGTGCCCAGAAAGGGCACTGCGGGCTTGGCCCGTTCGGTCGTCAGCGGGGCGAGGCGACTGCCTTTGCCTCCCGCGAGGACGATGGCGAGCACTGTCTTTCCCGCGATGCGCCTATTCACAGGGTTAGTCTGCGGGGCGACTTCCCACCGCCGCATGAGGGGGCATTCGGGGGGGGTTCACCCTGACCCCCGTGTCCTTCAGGCCACGGCAAGGCACATGAGAAGCCCGCCCCCTACGCTGGTCCCATGTTCGCCCTTCTCGTCCTGATGGTCCTGCTCGCGCTGGTGGCCTACGCCGCTGCCCGGCAAGCCCGGCTGAATCTCGGTCCCGACAGTGGTGCGGCAGACTCTCGCCGTGACCGTACCCGGCAGCGGGACGGCCACCCGGCCTGAGCGCGGGGGGCGTGGCTGGGGTCTACCCGCTACGCCCCGACCGCCCGCTCGGCCTCGGGGTTGTTCTCTGCCCGGCCCAGCACCGCGTCCACGTCGGGCCACTCGATGATCTGGAAACGGCTGTTGCGAATGGCGGGAGTGAAACCCGCGTCCACGGCGATCCGCACGAGTTCGCGCACCGTGGCTTTATGCCGCCCGTGCCCACCCGCCGCCGAGACGACGTTTTCCTCCAGCATGGTGGAGCCGAGGTCGTTCGCCCCGTAGTACAGCGCGGCCTGCGCCACCTTGAACCCCTGCCCCGGCCACGAGGCTTGCAGGTTGGGGAAGTTATCCAGCGCGATTCGCGCGACCGCGAGTTGCTGGAGGTACTCGTGCGCGGAGGCGCCGGGCGCCTTGCCGTGCAGGCGGGTGTGCTCGGTCTGGAGGGTCCACAGCGCGAAGCCGGAAAAGCCGTTGCCGCCGTACTCGCGCAGCGCCCGGTCCTGCTGCTCGCGCAGGCGGGTGAGGTGGCGCACCCGCTGCGCGACCGTCTCCCCGAAGCCGATGACCATCGTGGCGATGGTGTACAGCCCCTTGCGCTGCGCCGCGTCGATGATGCGGAACCAGTCGGCGCTGCGGATGCGGGCGGGGGCGGCCTTCGCCCGCACCTCGTCCTCCAGAATCTCGCCGCCCGCGCCGGGCAGCCCGTGCAGCCCTGCGTCAATCAGGGTGTCGAGCAGCCCGTCCAGGCTCAGACCGAAGCTCTTTTCCATGAAGAGGACTTCTTCGGGCGAGAAGGCGTCGATGCGGATGGTGGGGTGATGTTCGCGCACGTGCCGCAGCAGCCCGGTGTAATAGTCCAGCCCCAGCGCCGGGTTGACCCCGCCCTGAAGCAGGATGCGGGTGCCGCCCACCGCCTCCAGGTCACGGATCTTGGCGCTGATCTGCTCGTAGTCCAGCACGTAGCTGTCGTTCTGGCGCCGGGTGCGGTAAAAGGCGCAGAAGTTGCAGCCCACGTTGCAGATGTTGGTGTAGTTGATGTTGCGGTCGATCAGAAAAGTGACGACCTCGGCGGGCGTGCGCTCCAGCCGCAGCCCGTGTGCCACCGCTGCCACGTCGGGCAGGGGCAGGGTATAGAGCGCCTCCAGCTCCTGCGCCTCCAGCCGCACCCCGGAGGCAGCTTTCTCCAGCACCCCGGCCCTCACTTGCACGTCCGCCGTCATAGCCGCACGCTAGCACCGCAGGGGGGCGTCAAGCGTCCCGGCCCTCACCCTCGGGAACGAGCAACAGCACCGTTCCCGCCTTGACGGGAAGCGCGGTCCAGGGTTCGGCGGGCGTGACCCGGTAGCCCTCGGCGGCCCGTAGGCGCACGAACTCGCCGTGCGGCAGATCGAGGACCGCCTCCCCCGCAAGGCAGGTCAGCCAGCCCGTCACGGGGGGGCCGCCCACCTTGCCGGGCAGCGCGAGCACCCGCAACCCGCCGCCGGGGAGGGTCACCCACTCGCCCGGCGTGCCGCCCGCGAGCCGCGCGAGGTGCAGGGCCTGGGGCGGCTCGGGGCGGGTCCTAGAATTTCTTGCCGACATCACTCAGCCTTTGAGACACAGCTCAAGATAGGTCTTGCCTTCCGAAGGCTGCGACTTGAGCGCTGCAACAGTACCGGGTCTGGCGGGTCGGAATCCCCAGCTCTGGTAGGCACGCCGCCCCCTTGCATTCGCGTCCGCAATCTCCGCCAGCAGGCAGGAAACCTGGCGGTTCCGCATGGTCTCGGCCGTCCGCTCGGTGAGCTGACGGCCAATACCTTGACCGCGACTCTGCGCGGCCATGTACGTTCCCACTTCCCCCAACATTCCTGAGAAGAGTTGGACGGACTGAAATCCCAAGAGGTCCGTGCCACGCAGGGCTAGGAGAACCCAGCCCCTCGGAAGAGTGGCGTCCAGGTAACGGCGCTCCTCCTCCACGGAAACGGGCATCGTCAACGCTGTTCCATCCCTCGCCAGGATCACGGCATTGAGAAGCTCGGCAATCTGCGGGGCGTCCTCCACCGTAGCTTCAAGAAACGCGAGAGCAGAACCTCCCATTGACTGCTCAGCCTTCCCGCGCCGCCTGGTTGAGCTTCTTGCTGGCTTGCAAGGCCATGCCCTTGGCCTTTTTCACGTCCAGGCCGAGTTCCGGGGCCACGTCCTCCACCTTGCGCCCCTGGTCGCGGGTGGCGGTCACGAGCGCCCGCTCGGTGTCACCCAAGACGCCGAGGTGAGGCTTGAGATCGGCCCAGGTGAGGGCGGGGGCCTTGGGGGTAGCCGCTTTGGCGGGCGCCTTCCTCGCGGCGGTCTTGCTGGCCGTCTTGCTTGCTGAGGTCTTCCCCGTCGCCTTGCGGGTCGCCGTGCCCGAAGCTGCCTTGCGGGGAGCGGCCTTCTTCGCCGTGCCCGTCCTGGCCCCGGACTTCGCGCCCGTCTTCGCCGCCCGCGTCCCCGGCTTTTTCTTGGGCTCCTTGCCGCGCTCCTCCAGAATCTCCAGGGCACGTTCGGCGGTCAGGCTGGCCTCGTCCTCGCCTTTGCGGAGGGTGGCGTTGCGCTCCCCGTCGGTGAGGTAAGGCCCGAACCGGCCCGACTTCAGCAGGATGGGGGCGCGGCCCTCGTACTCAAAGGTTCGCAGTGGCGCGGCAGCAGCCCCCCGTGCCCGGAAGCGCGGCTGCATGAACAGGGCCTCCGCTTCCGGCAGCGTCACGGTAAAAAGTTGCTCGTGGGTGGCGAGGCTGCGCGAGTCGTTGCCGCGCTTGAGGTACGGGCCAAACTTGCCGTTCTGCGCCCAGATTTCCTCGCCTTCCGCCACACCCACCAGCCGGGGAAGGCTCAGCAGCCGCAGCGCCCGCTCCAGCGTGACCGTGGCGGGATCGTCGCCGGGAAAGAGGCTGGCCGAGCGGATGGGCGGGGTCTCGTCGCCCAGCGTCACGTAGGGGCCGTAGCGCCCCGCCCGCGCCACCACCGGATGCCCGGTCGCGGGGTCCTCGCCCAGCACGCGGTCCCCGGTGGGACGGCTGAACAGGTCTTCCGCCTTTTCCAGCGTCAGGTCGTCGGGCAGGAGGTCGTCGGGAAGGTTGACCTTCTCCTCGCCGCGCTGCATGTATGCCCCGTAGCGGCCCACCCGGACCTCGATGCCGCTGCCCGCCAGTCGGGGCACGTGGATGGTGGCGATGCCACGCGCGTCGATCTCGCCCATCTTGGAGTCGATGAGGGGCCGCAGGGCCATCCCTTCCCCGCCTTCCCCGAGGTAGAAGCGGCGCAGGTAGGGCACCCGCTGCGCTCGCCCGCCCGCGATGTCGTCGAGCGCCTCCTCCATCCGGGCGGTGAAGTCGTAGTCCACCAGGTTGCCGAAGTGCCCCTCCAGCAGCGCGGAGGTGGCAAAGGCCGTCCAGGTGGGCACCAGCGCCTGCCCCTTCTTGACCGCATAGCCACGGTCCTGAATGGTGCCCAGGATGCTCGCGTAGGTGGAGGGCCGCCCGATACCCGCGCCTTCCAGCGCCTGCACCAGCGAGGCTTCGGTGTAGCGGGCGGGGGGCTGCGTCTCGTGGTCCTCGGCCTTGACCGATTCGGCAGTCACGCGCTCGCTTTCCTTGAGAGGGGGCAGGGGCGTCTCGCGGTCCTCCAGGGCGGCGGCGGGGTCGTCGCTGCCCTCCACGTAGGCCCGCAGGAAGCCGGGAAAGTCGATGGTGCGGCCCGAGGCGCTCAGGCCCGCCGCCTCCCCGGTCGTGGCCGTCCCCGCCAGGCGCACCCGCAGGCTGCGGCCCCGCGCGTCGGCCATCTGGCAGGCCACTGTGCGCTTCCAGATCAGGTCGTAGAGGCGCCACTCGTCGCCCGAGAGTTCCCCGCGCAGCGAGTCGGGCGTGCGGAAGCTGGACCCGGCGGGACGGATCGCCTCGTGCGCCTCCTGCGCGTTTTTGGCCTTTTTCGCGTACACGCGCGGCTGGGGCGAGAGGTAGTCCTGCCCGTACATGGACTTGACCTGGCTGCGGGCCGCGTTCACGGCTTCACCGGAGAGGTTGGTGGAGTCGGTCCGCATGTAGGTGATGTACCCGCCCTCGTACAGCCGCTGCGCCGCCCGCATCGTCCGCGTGGCCGCGAAACCCAGCTTGCGGCTTCCCTCCTGCTGCAACGTAGACGTGATGAAGGGCGCGTAGGGCCGCTGGGTGAAGGGCTTTTCCTCAGCAGAGGTGACGGTGAGCGTCTGCCCGGTCAGGCCGTCCGCGAGGGCACGCGCCGCCGCCTCGTCCAGCGGGCGCACCCCCGCGCTGTCCTTCAGCCGCCCGGTGAGGGGGTCAAAGTCCTTGCCCGTCGCCAGCCGCACCCCATCCACGTCAGTGAGGCGGGCGGGGAAGGTGGCCCCCGCCGCCGTGCGCCCCGTCACCACGAGGTCCCACCACACCGCCGAGACGAAGCGCATCCGCTCACGCTCGCGCTCGACGAGCATCCGGGTCGCCACCGACTGCACGCGGCCCGCGCTGAGCTTGGGCGCGACCTTCTTCCACAGGACTGGACTGACCTCGTACCCGTACAAGCGGTCCAGCGCCCGGCGGGCCTCCTGCGCCTCCACGAGGTTGGTGTCGATGTCGCGGGGGTTCTGGATGGCCTGCTGAATGGCTTCCTTGGTGATCTCGTGGAAGACCATCCGGCGCACGGGCACCTTGGGCTTGAGTTCCTGATACAGGTGCCAGGCGATGCTCTCGCCCTCGCGGTCGTCGTCGGTCGCCAGAATGATCTCGTCGGCGTCTGCCGCCAGCTTCTTGAGCCGGGCGACGTGCTGGCGCTTTTCCGGGGAGACGACGTACAGGGGTCGGAAATCGTCCTCCACGTCCAGCCCGAGCCGCGCCCAGGCCTTGCCCTTGTACTTCTCGGGAATGTCGGCGGCGCTCTTGGGCAGGTCACGGATATGCCCGATGGAGGACTCCACCGCGTACCCCTTTCCGAGGTACTTCTCGATGGTTCTCGCCTTGGCGGGCGACTCGACGATCACGAGGGTTCTGGGCATAAGAGGAAGGCTCCACCGGGGCGAAGTGCGCCGAGCGTAGCATGGTCCCTCCGACCCATACGGCGGTGCGGGCTGCGATTGAGCCTGGAGCAGTTCTCCACCTGCTTCGGGGGAGACAGGAAGATGCACCATCGGAAACGCGACTTGTGCCTCCGTGTTCAGGGCGGACCGGGGCAGGCGAGGCGGCGTGAATCCTGCGTTTCCAGGGTGGTCCGGCTTACCAGCCTCGCCGTGCAGGACGGCAGGCATGGCCCGTGCTACGCTCGCCTCCCATGCGTGACCGGGGGTCCACCGCTTCGTTGCTGCCGCTGCTGGTGCTGCTCGGCCTGGTTCTCGGATTCCTGCTCTTTCCCCGTATGCCGACTCCGGCGAGTGCGCCCTACCCCACCGTCGTGGTGCTGGGGGCCGCGCAGTACGCGGGCACGCCCAGCCCGGCCTTCGCCCGGCGGCTGGACCACGCCCTCGCGCTCTACCGGGCAGGCGGGGTGCGCCGGGTCGTGGTGACGGGCGGGCGGCGGCCCGGCGACCCCCACTCGGAGGGCGAGGTCGGGGTGCGGTATCTGCGGGCGGCGGGCGTTCCGGCCTCGGCCCTGGTCGCGGAAACAGCCAGCCGCACCACTGTGGAGAACCTGCGCGGCGCCCGTGCCCTGCTGCCCCCCGCCACGCCCCTGACCCTGGTGACGGACCCGGCCCACACGCCCCGCGCCCTGGCACTGGCGCACGCCCTGGACCTGACCGCCAACGCCAGCCCCAGCCCGCTCAGCCAACCTCCCGCCGGACGCTACCTGCTGCGGGAGCGGCTGGCCTTGGTGGGGTATGCGGTGGTGGGGGTGAGCCAGAACTCCAAGTAACTTGGGGCTATGACCCTCCCCCCCACACTCAAGCTCGCAGAGGTTGTCCCAGACCTCAAGTCCTGGAATGAGGGCAAGGGAATAGAGCCTGAAGACTGGCTCGCCATGCTGGGTTCGGTTCCTCAAGCGCTGATGTACAGCGTCCTCTTCTGGCCCACGTTTGTAGAGCACCAGGGCTGCCTGCTGCGGGAAGGGTTCAGCCCGCAGCTCTTTCAGGAATGGCTGACACGGACCAACGGAGATCGGACAGCCGTTGAGCTGGTCATGAATCACCGCCACATCACCGACTTCTTTCCCAACGCTGAAGAGCATCCCAGCCCAGAACAGATCGCCTACTGGGCCATTTGTTGCGAGAGATCTGGACTCTGAAGCTCACCCGCGACTTCCCGAGTCTTAATCCTCAGGTTGTCTTTTCCTGGCAGGATCTTGAAGACGATTTGGATGCCCGGCTTCTGGTCTTCGTCCGGCGGGAGAAAGCGCAGTCTTAACTGCCCCCCTCCTACCGCCCTAGTCGCCGCAGTACTCCCGCCACCTCCGGCAACCGCAGAGCCAGCGCCCCGGCAAGGTACACGGCCAGCCCCACGCCGCCCGCCAGCGCCAGCCCAACCACGCCGGGCACGATGAAACCAGGCTCGGGCATCACGAGCGACACCAGCCACGCGGCCAGCCCAGCGGCGGCGGCGAGCGGCACCACCCGCAGCAGGTGCCCGGCGACCTCCCGCGAGGGGAAGCCCAGGGCGCGGCGGTACATGAGAATCAGCGCCCCCGACATCAGCACGCCACTGATCGCCGTACTGACACCAAAGCCCAGAAAGCCCAGCCGGGGCACCAGCAGGTTGTACAACCCGACCTCCAGCACGAAGCCTGCGGCGCTGACGACCACGGCCTCGCGGGTGCGCTCGCGGGCGTAGAAGGTCCGCAGCAGCACCGTCACGACCGCCCAGGGAATCAACGCCAGCGCCCACCCCGTCAGGATGCCCGACCCCGCCTGGAACTTGGCGACCTCGAAGTCGCGGCCCAGGTTGAACAGGCTCACGGCGTAGGGGGCGAGTGCCAGCAGCAGCGCACTCATGGGCGCGGCGAAGAAGGTGGTGGTCCGCAGGCCCTGCACGGTCAGCGCCCGGAACGCCGCCCAGTCGCGGTCGGCGGCGTGCTGCGAGAAGCGCGGAAAGAGAGCCAGCACGGGCGACACGACAAAGAGGCCGTTCGCCATCGTGAAGAGGGCCTCCGCGTTGGCGTAGCCCGTCTGGGTACCCACCGGAAACTGGCTGCTGTTCGTGAGCAGCCGGGTCACGTACACGTTCAGCACCTGCCGCGCCCCCGCCGTCAGCGTGAAGGGGGCCATCTGCCGCAGCACCCGCCCCAGCGCCGGGTGCCCGCGCAGCGCGGGGGTGGGCAGCACCCCAAACCGGGCCAGCGCCGGAAGCTGCACCACCAGTTGCGCCACCCCACCGATCAGCCACCCGAAGGCCAGCCAAGTCGCCGTGTCGGGCAGCAGCAGCAGCGCCACGATGGACGCGAGGTTAAAGGCCACGGGCGCGAAACTGCTCTCCTTGAAGTGCTCGTCGGCGTTCAGCAGCCCCATCGCCACCGCCGAGAGGCTGATCAGCATCAGGAAGGGCATCACCAGCCGGGTCATGTAGGTCGCCAGCGCCGGGTCCACGTTGGAGTTCGCGGCGGTCAGCAGGTCCACGATCCAGGGGGCCGCGAAGATGCCCAGCGCCATCAGCAGCAGGTTGACGGCAATCAGCACACCGCTGAAGGCCTGTGCCAGCTTCTTCCGGTCAGCGGTGTCCAGCGTCTTGTAAACAGGAATGAAGGAGTTGACGAGCGCCCCCTCCGCCAGCAGCTCGCGCAAGAGGTTGGGCACCCGCACCGCGACCGTGAAGGCGTCGGTGAGGGTCGCGTCGAACAGGTTGATGATCTGCTGGCGCACGATGCCCGAGAGCCGCGACCCCAGCGTCCCCGCCATCACGATCAGGGTGTTCACCCGCAGCGAGCGCCGGGGGGCCGGAGCCGGAGCGGGCGAGGCCGGACCCTGGGGCGGCGGACTGGGGTCGGGGGCGGCGGGCGGAACGGTCACGGGGCCAACTGTAGTGCGGGGAAGCGGCCAGCCGCCAGCTTCCAGCGGCCCGCCCCAGTCAGTTCCCCGGACGCACCGGCAGCGGCTCGTACACGCTCTTCACGCTGCCATTGTCAAAGGTCACCTTGCCCGTCACGTTGATGCTCGTGTACACCCGTTCGGCCCGGACGCGCACGTTCAGCGGCAGGGTGAAAATCAGGCGGCCCCCCTCCTGCCGGAAGCGGGTCACGGTGCCCCCGGCCGAGGGCCAGCGGTCCACGCCGGGCAGGGTCAGCTTGCCGGTGCGCCCGCCCTCGCGGTACTCCAGCTCGTAGCGGAACTCGGCGGCGACCGGCCGCGCCCCGTTGGGAACCGTCTCGATCACGAGGTCGCACAGGTGCGCTCGCCCGGCCATCAGCCCGGCGCGGGAGGCCCCGCTCACCGTGTCGCGGCAGGTCGTGAAGTACCACTCGGTGAACTTGGGAGCACCGACTGCCGGGGTGGCGGGCGTCGGCGTGGTCGCACGCGGCGCCGCCGTCGCCGTCCGGCCGTAAGGCTGGCAGCCGTTCACGCCCGCCCACGCCACGTCGAAGCCCCGCGCCGGGAAGGTGTACGTCAGCGCCTGTCCCCCGGTTCGGCGGTTGACCCGCACCACCAGCCGCTTGCCCGCGTTCAGCCCGGCGGCGATCTGCCGCACGACCGCTCCCTGAAGGCCGATGTTGCGCGTCAGCACGTTCTCGCGGGTGTCCACCACGCTCACGAGGTCCGAGTCGCGCAGCACGACAGCCGGGTCGTCTCCCAGCCGGATGGTCACGGCGGGTTTGAGGCCCGCGTAGGCCTCGTCCTCGCTGATCAGGGCGTTCTTGGTGGTCAGGGTGGCCCACAGCGCGGGGCGGTCACGGTCGGCGCAGCGCAGGGCCAAGCGCGTCTGGCCGGAAGTGTCGTTCACCTCGTCGATCACCACACTGCCCGTGTTCGCGTCGGTGATGGGGTCGCGGGCCGCCGAGTAGTAGGTGAAGGTGCCGGGCACCCGGGTCGCGGCCAGCGCTGCGCCAGACAGGGCCACGCTGGCAAGAAGAAGGAGAGGTCGCCGCATGCCCCCACTGTGCCGCAGCCGGAGCCGGGCCGGGGCCGCAAACCTGCTTGCCCCCCTCCACAACCCCCCAGCGCCGTGCTATGCTCCCGGTCGCCCACCGGCCCCGGCCGGAAAGCCACACGCGGAGAGGTGCCAGAGTGGTTGAATGGGTCGGTCTCGAAAACCGAAGTAGTCGCAAGGCTACCGTGGGTTCGAATCCCACCCTCTTCGCCAAAAGGACGCCAGCCCTGTTCGGGGGTTGGCGTTTTTTATGCTGGAGGATAGGCCCTTTGGCGGTCGCGGTCCAGTTGGACGCCCCCTTACCCTGAGTGACGATGACAGACGCTCCGGTCCGCCTCCACGCCGACGAGATTGAGACGAGCGCGGGGCTGGTGCGGCGCCTGCTCGCGGCCCAGTTCCCGGAGTGGGCCGACCTGCCCGTGCGCGTGTTCGCCTCGGCGGGCAGCGACCACGCGATCTACCGATTGGGCGACGACCTCGCCGTGCGGCTGCCCCGCCGTCCCAGCGCCGCCGGGCAGGTGGAGCAGGAACGGGCGTGGCTGCCCCGGCTCGCGCCGCACCTCCCGCTGGCGGTCCCCGTGCCGCTGGCCCTAGGGCAGCCGGGCGAGGGCTATCCCCTGACCTGGGGCGTGTACCGCTGGCTGCCGGGCGAACCGGCCCTGCGCGAGACTCTGGCCGACCCCGCGCAGGCGGCACGGGACCTGGCGGGCTTCATCCGGGCGCTGCAAGGGCTGGACACCGCAGGTGCACCCGTGGCGGACCCGGAGAGCGGAGAACGCGGCGCTCCCTTGCTGGGCCGCGATTCCTCCACCCGCGAGAACATCGCTCGCCTGCCCGACGACCTGGACCGGGCCGCCCTCACCGCCGCGTGGGAGGCGGCGTTGCGGGCACCCGTGTGGGAGGCCGCGCCCGTCTGGATTCACACTGACCTGAAGGACGACAACCTGCTGGCCGAGGGCGGGAGACTCAGCGCCGTGATCGACTTCGGGGGGCTGCGGGCAGGCGACCCCGCGTGCGAGCTGGCCGTGGCCTGGAACGGGATGGACGCCGGGACGCGGCGGGTCTTCCGCGAGGCCGTGGCCTGCGACGGGGCGACCTGGGACCGGGGGCGCGGCTGGGCGCTGTCCATCGCCGCTGCCGAGATTCCCTACTACCTGCACACCAATCCGGCGATGGTGGCGCGGTCGCGCTTTGCCCTGTCGCAGGTGCTCCTCGACTCCCTCACCCGGTAGGCCACCCGGCCGATGCCCGCGCCCCCGCCCGCATGGCATCCTGGCCCCACGATGATCAACCTCCTGAAGTAAAGGCACACGTTCTCCGAAGCTCCCCCGCCGTACCCTGGGGTGATGCCGGAACGTGCCTCCCTCCCGCCGCCCGGTGCCTGCCGCGCGGCCCGGAGTGCGTGTTTTCCACCCCTCTCACCCCCAAGAAGGATGTGACCTCACATAGATAAAGTGCTTGGCAACACCTCGGGCCTGCGCCCGGCCCAACTGAAGTCTCTTGGCAACCTCTACCGCCGCCGCATCGAGCCGGGGCGGGTCGGCTCCCCCGAACTCGCCCGCAACCTCGCGGAACTCTCGCACGACATCCGCCGTGAGATCAGCGTGCTGATCGACCGTCGGGGCCGGGTGCTCTCCGTCAGCGTGGCCGACGCGAAGGGCGCTGAACTGCCCGACCTGCGCCTGGGCGAGAACCGACTGGCGGGCTTCCACCTGCTGCACACCCACCCGCGCGGCGGAGCGCTGAGCAAGGGTGACCTCTCCACGCTGTTCCTCAAGCGGCTGGACGCCGTGAGCGCTATTGAGGTGCGGAACGAGGGGCAGCCCGGCCTAGTCCACACGGCGCACCTCACCCCGCCCGGCACGGTGGGCGAGGAAGAAGACTGGCGCATCCTTGACCCGGTGCCCAGCTTTCAGATCGACGAGTTTGACCTGGGGGCGCAGGTGTCGGCGTTGGAGGAGGAAATCGCCCGCGCCGCCCGCACCCGCGAGGCGAAAAAGGACCGCGAGCGGGCCATCCTCGTGCAGATTGACCAGGGCGAATTCGACGCCGAGGAACGGCTGGACGAACTCTCGGAGCTGGCCCGCACCGCCGGGGCCGAAGTCGTCCACAAGGAACTCGTCTACCGCCGTCACCTCAAGGCCGGGACGCTGGTGGGGGCGGGCAAACTGGAGGAGCTGACCAGCAAGGCCTACCACCTCGACGCCGACCTCCTGATCTTCGGGCAGGAACTCGGCCCGGCGCAGGCCCGCGAGATCGAGGCGGCGACCGGCCTGAAGGTGCTGGACCGTACGCAACTCATTCTGGACATCTTCGCCCTGCACGCGCAGGGAGTCGAGTCGCGGCTGCAAGTCGAGCTGGCGCAACTGCGGTACATGAAGCCCCGGCTGCTCGGCGCGGGCGCTCAGCTCTCGCGCATCGGCGGGTCAGCGGGCAGCGCGGCGGGCGGGGCCATCGGCACACGCGGTCCCGGTGAAACGAAGCTGGAGCTGGACCGCCGCCGCATCAACGACCGCCTCGCCTTCCTGGAGAAGCAGCTAGAGGGCGTGGCCGTCCGGCGTGAGGAGCGGCGCAAGGGGCGTGCCCGCAACGACGTGCCGGTCGTGTCCATCGTGGGGTACACCAACGCGGGCAAGTCCACCCTGCTCAACGCCTTTACCCACGCGGCCGAGGAGCCGCGCCGGGTGCTGGCCGAGAATAAGCTGTTCGCCACCCTGCGCCCGACGAGCCGCCAGGGCTTTATCGAGGGCATCGGCCCGGTGGTCTTCACCGACACAGTGGGCTTTATCCGCGACCTGCCCAAGGACCTCGCCCGCGCCTTCCGCGCCACGCTGGAGGAGATCGGGGACGCCGACGTGCTGCTGCATGTGGTAGACGTGGCAGCACCGGGGGCCGACACCCGCCTGGACGCCGTGAACCGCATTCTGGAGGACCTCGGCTTCCGCGAGATGCCCACCGTCGTGGCGCTCAACAAGGCCGAGGCCGCCGACCCGGACACGCTGGAGCGCGAGGTGGAGCGCACGGGCGGCATTCCGGTCAGTGCCCTGAAGTCCCTGGGCCTGACCGACCTCAAGGACGCCCTCGCGGACGCGGTGGCCGGGGTGCAGCGCCAGGAACTCGCCCTGCGGGAGGAAGCGCGGGAGCGGGCGGCCGAGTACCGGTAGGGGGAGTCGCCAGCTGCCAGCTTCCAGTCGCCAGTAAACCAGGGTCCCCGGCCTCACAGCTGGGGGCTTTTTTTCGGCGCTGGGAGGGCGCGAAGGCTACAGATTTCCGCGCCGATTTCGGGTCAAATAACCGGGTGACGCGCCCCCTGCTTGACATCCGGCACATCTATCTGGAACCGCGCGTGGAGGAGTACACGCGGGGGCAGGAGATTCTGGCGCGGTTTCCAGAGGCCGAGCGGACGCTGGTGGATTCGCACTGGAATATTCCGGGGCTGCACGGCAACGCGGGGCTGGTCAAGAACTGGGTGAAGATCAAGCGGCAGGTGCTGGTGCTGGGGGTCCGCAAGACCTTTGCTCTGCGCGAGAACGGGCGCAGCGCGGACTGGATCGCGCCGGGCCTCGCCAACGGGTGTGCGCTGAGCTGCGCGTATTGCTACGTGCCCCGGCGCAAAGGCTTCGCCAACCCGATCACGACCTTCGTGAATGTGGAGGACGCGGTGCGGGCCTTGCGCCGCCACGCCGAGCGGCTGGGGCCGAAGACCGAACCCAATCAGGTGGACCCCCACCTGTGGGTTTATGACATCGGTGAAAACAGCGACCTGAGCGTGGACGCGCTGCTGTCCGACAACGTGCGGGACATGGTGGTGCTGTACCGGACGCTGCCCAACGCCAAGGCCTCCTTCGCGACCAAGTACGTCAACCGCGAGTTGCTGGACTATGACCCACAGGGCAAGACGCGCATTCGCTTCTCGCTGATGCCGCGCTCCCTGGCCCGCGTGCTGGACGTGCGGACCTCGCCCATCCGGGAGCGGATCGCGGCCATCAACGACTTCGTGGAGGCGGGGTACGAGGTGCACCTCAACTTCTCGCCCGTCGTGATCTACGAGGGCTGGACGGCCGACTATACGGAGCTGCTGCGCGAGGTGCGGGACTCGCTGTCGGAACAGGCCCGCGCCCAACTCGCCGCCGAAGTTATTTTTCTGACCCACAACGCCGCCCTGCACGAGGTCAATCTGGGGTGGCACCCGAAGGCCGAATCCCTGCTGTGGACCCCGCAGTGGCAGGAGCAGAAGCGCTCGCAGTACGGCGGCGAGAACATCCGCTACCGGCATGGCTTCAAGGGGAAGGCGGTGGCCCGCTTCACGGAGCTGCTGGCGCGGGAGTTGCCGGAGTGCCGGGTGCGGTACGCGTTTTAGGGGACCCCTCACCCCTTGCTTTGCGAGGCCCTCTCCCCAGGGGAGAGGGGGAAGAAATGCTCCACCCAGAGCTCCCGTGGCAGACTCGCGGGCATGTCCAAATCGTGCCTCGCCTGGCTGTATCTGCTGACGGTCGCGCTGGTCTGGGCGCTGGGCGAGTGGGTCGGGGAGCGGACGTTGCCCACGCTGCTGCTGGCCTATGCGCCGCCGTTGCTGTGGCTGCTGCCCGCGCCGCTGGTGCTGGGGTGGACGCTGTGGCGACGGCAGGGCGTGGCGGTCGCGCTGGCCGGAACACTTCTCGCGGCCGGGGGCGCGGGCCTGCTGCACTGGCGGCCCCAGACGGACGGAACGCTGCGGGTCGTCACCTTTAACGTGGCGCAGGGACTGCACGGCTCCCCGGACGAGATCGCGGCGGCGCTGCGGGCGGCGGACGCGGACCTGCTGCTGCTTCAGGAGACGAACTTCGTGCGCCCCGGCTTCCGCGAGGCGCTGCTCGATCGGCTGCCGGGCTACGCGGTGCGGGCCGGGTACGAGGTGACCACCCTCTCGCGCCTGCCCGTGCTGTCGGCCACCAACCACGCCGCGCCGGGCAGTCGCCGCACCTTTCTGGAGACGCGGGTGCGCTGGCGGGGCCAGGAGGTGCGGGTGCTCAACGTGCATCTGGGGACCGTGCTCGTGTCGAGTGCGCTGCGGGGCGACTTTGACCGGGTTCGGCAGACACGGGACGTGCGGGCGGCGCAGGTGGCGCGGCTGTCTGCCCTCGCGGGGGAGGTGCCGGGGCCGCTGGTGCTGGGCGGCGACCTCAACACGCCGCCGCGTGGTCTGGCCTACCGGGAACTGCGGCAGGCGTTCGGCCCAGGCGCCCACGACCTCGCCGGGCGGGGGCCGGGGTGGACCTTTCCGGGGTTGTTCCTACGAATAGATCACCTGATGGCGCGGGGCCTGACGCCGACGCGAAGCTGGGTTTTGCCGGAATCAGGAAGCGACCACCGGGCGCTGCTGGCCGAGTACCGCTGAGCGCCCTTGTTCAAGCCTCTTTAAGGAAGCTCCAGGAATTCCCCAGGTGAGCTGACAAACGCATTAAGCCTCCCCCGTTCTTTGTGAGAATTTGCACCTCCCCTCGCCCGGCACAATGCCCGAAGGTCTTTTGCTCGGCACGCCGGGCGGGGCGCCGTCCTTCTCTTCTCCGTGGGAGTGCCGCTGGGGTGCTTCCAGAACGCCGATTCGTGGCCCCTGCGGGTCATACGGGAAGGAGCCGGTCCCGCTTCCGGGAGCAGGGGGAGGATGCATGCACAACCTGGAACTGTGGGCGGGGGTCGAACCGACCGTCAGCCGCGTGGGAAACGATTACCTCGACCAGAACGTCATGAGCGGCTTCGATCATCGCCTGGACGACATCGACCGCCTGGCCGACTTGGGCATCACGGCGATGCGTTTTCCGCTGCTGTGGGAACGCACGGCTCCCCACGGCCCCGAGCGGGCCGACTGGCACTGGGCCGACACCCGGCTCGCGCGGCTGGAAGGCCGGGGAGTCGAACCCATCGTGGGCCTGGTCCACCACGGCAGCGGGCCACGTCACACGCACCTGCTGGACCCCGGGTTCGTGGAGGGGGTGCGGGCCTACGCGCGGGCGGTGGCCGAGCGCTACCCGCACCTCACGGCGTACACGCCGGTCAATGAACCCCTCACGACGGCCCGGTTCTCGGCACTGTACGGGCACTGGTACCCCCACGCGCGGGACGAGCGGTCCTTCTGGACGGCCCTCTTTCACCAGCTTCAGGCGACGGTGCTGGCGATGCGCGAGATTCGAGCGGTGAATCCGGCCGCCCGCCTGATCCAGACCGAGGACCTGGGCCGCACCTACAGCACCCCCCGGATGCGCTACCAGGCCGACTTCGAGAACGAGCGGCGCTGGCTGAGCCTCGACCTGCTGCTGGGGCGGGTGGACGAGGCGCACCCGATGTGGAACTACCTGCGCTGGATCGGTGCCCCCGAGCGCGAGGTCCGGTGGTTCGCCGAGAACCCCTGCCCGCCCAACGTGCTGGGCCTGAACGTGTACGTGACGAGCGAACGCTTCCTCGACGAACGGCTGAGCCACTACCCCACCCACACCCACGGCGGCAACGGCCGCGACCGCTACGCTGATGTGGAGGCGGTGCGGGTGCGCGGCGAGGGGATCGGCGGCCCCGGCGACCGCCTGCGCGAAGCGCACGCCCGCTCCGGGCTGCCGCTGGCGATCACCGAAGTCCACCTGGGCTGCACCCGCGAGGAGCAACTGCGCTGGCTGGCGGGCGCGTGGCAGGCCGCGCAGGAGGTCCGCGCAGAAGGGGCCGACGTGCGGGCGATTACCGTCTGGGCGGCGATGGGCGCCTGGGAGTGGAACAGCCTGCTCACCCGCCGTGACGGGCACTACGAGAGCGGCTTGTGGGACATCCGTGCCCCCGAGCCGCGCTCCACCGCCCTGGTGACCCTGGCCCGCGAACTGGCGACTGGGCAGACGCCCTCGCACCCGGTCCTCGCCGGGCCGGGCTGGTGGGAGCGGCCCGAGCGCCTGACCTTCCCGCCCTTCGGCCCGGTGCGGGCGGCCGACCCCGCCGGAGCGCCCCTCCTGATCACCGGGGCGACGGGCACGTTGGGGCAGGCACTCGCCCGCGAGTGCGAGGGGCGCGGCCTTCCCTACCGGCTGCTGAGGCGGCAGGACCTCGATATCGCGGACGCGGCGTCCGTGGCGCGGGCGTTGGCCGAGCACCAGCCGTGGGCGGTCCTCAACGCCGCTGGATACGTCCGGGTGGACGACGCCGAGCAGGACCCCCGCAACGACCGCGAGAACGTGGACGGACCACGCCTGCTGGCCGAGGCCTGCGCCGGGGCAGGGGTGCGGCTGGTGACCTTTTCCTCCGACCTCGTCTTTGACGGGCGCAAGGGGGCACCTTACGTGGAATCTGACCTCCCCAACCCCCTGAACGCCTACGGCCGCAGCAAACGCGCCGCCGAGGACGCGGTGCTGGCGGCGCTGCCGGAAGCCTTGGTCGTCCGCACGAGCGCCTTCTTCGGCCCGTGGGACCCTTATAACTTCGCCGCGCATGTGGTCCGCGAGCTGGGGGCCGGGCGGGTGCTGCGGGCGGCCGACGATCAGGTGGTGTCGCCCACCTATGTGCCGGACCTGACGCGGGCGGTGCTCGACCTCCTGATCGACGGCGAGCGCGGCCTGTGGCACCTCGCCAACCCCGGCGCCGTGAGCTGGGCCGACTTCGCCCGCATGGTGGCGGACGTGACTGGGCTGGACGCAGGGTTGGTGCAGGGCGTCCCCACCGCCGAGCTGGGTCTGACCGCCGCCCGCCCCGCTTTCAGTGCGCTGGACAGCGAACGCGGCGAGGTCATGCCGAGCTTCGTGGATGCCCTGGAACGCTGGGCACAGCACGCCGAGCTGCCCGAACGGGCGGAACTTGCCGCCGACTGAGCCTGCCCCACCTGACGGCCGCATGAGGGCGGAACGTGCGAATGGTCAGGGTGCGCCGGGACGCCCTCTGCTACACTCTTCTTCGCCGGTCTATCCGGTGACGCGCTGGGGGTGACCCGGTTTCGACAGGGGAACTGAAGGTGATGTTGCGTGTCGAGGTGCCGTTGGCCTCGTAAACAAACGGCAAAGCCATTAACTGGCAACCAGAACTACGCTCTCGCTGCTTAAGTGAGACAGTGACCGCCTAGCCCGGCCTTTGGCGCGGCGCGAACTGCAACAAAAGAAGGCTAGCCCAGGCGACGTTCCATAGCTGACGGCGAAGATAAGTGGAACTACGGTCAAGGGAAACCCGCCTGCTGGTGGCCCGCGACCCGACAATCAAACAGCGGGATACACACGTAGACGCACACTGAACGGACCTTTGGACGGCGGTTCGACTCCGCCCACCTCCACCAGACAGCCCCGCCCCCCACGGGCGGGGTTTTTTCTATACTGCCGGACGCAGGTCCCCCTGCCGGGATGGCGGAATCGGTAGACGCATCCGACTTAAAATCGCCAGAATAGCTAGCAACCCCGGTTTTCTGCGTCTCACACATTATTTTCACAGCCTGCCCAGTGCCGCACCCCCAGTGTAAGCACATCCGACTGCGGTTTTCCACAGGTCCGGGTCTGCCTCACAGGTCACAGGGTGCCGATTAATACTGAAATTCGTTAGTTCTAATTGCTTCACTCAGATGAACTATTTACAGGCTGAACCTACTGCCCCGGCTGCCCTGTGAACTACGGCGGTGAACTACTGGAATTATTTGGGCAGGGCAGTTTGCCCCAGTAGTTATTCACAGGGGTCTGTGGGGGCTGCTGTGAGGCTACAGGGGGTATTTGCTGGGCCTGTTGCCTGCCGTTCACAGGTCCGCAGATATGCGGCACAGGCTGGGATGTGGGCTGGGTATGCTGGAAACATGAAAAAACTCACAGCGTACATAGGGATAAGGTGCCTAGTCCTAACTGCCGCTTTTTCTGGAGCGACAGCCCAGGCTTTAGAAGTGCCCAGGGGTTTAGATTCGGAACAGCAAAGATTGCTAGGCTTGCTGTGGATTGTTTATGCAGGAATACTGTCCTTCTTTAAGTATATGTACGGAGAATTCGACAAAAAGAGCGGTGAATATGTTCCAGGGTGTCTTGAATATCCTTTAGGAGTGGGTTTATTAGTGGGGGGCGGGGTAGGAGCCTTGCTAATTTCACATGTATTTAGCTCATTTGTATTGCAAATATTTGCCCCTATAGCATACCTAGTGGGCACTTATCTAATAGTTAATCGGTTCGTTCCTTATCGTTATAGGCAGAAGTAGATCTTGCCCAATTACTTCTTCTGAGGGCTGCAGGTGTCTTACAGCGGCAGCAATGGGCATGTCTGCCCCGGCCCCTGCTAGCTGTTTGAACCCCCTGCCCCCTACCTGTGCCCCCGCCCCGGCTGCTGGGGTAGTTCATAGGGGTGTGAGTTCCAGTGTGAACCTGTGTGAACAGACCCCCACCCCCAGAACCGTCCAATCCTCCATATAAATGAGGGCGCTTCTAAAACACCTATGTAAATACTAGTAGACTTCTGTGTATAGAATTCACCCCCATGCTGTCTAGTCCATAAGCTAGCAGCATGGGGTATTCTGTTATTTTCACAGGTACATTACCCGTAGACAAGGGGTTTAGATGCAGACATATTATGTTCACAAGCTAATTTGGAATTATACAAACTCACATCTGTATAGTTGCCTAGTTCTATTTCTACTACTGTAGTAATACCGTAGCACAACGGTTATTCAAATGTGTACCTACCGTAGAACACTTCATTCTCAATATACTTCATGGTTGCTACGAACTTAGGTAGGTCGTTCTCAATATAGTATTGCCTTGCTTGTAGATATGTACCTTTCATGGGCTTAATCTGCTTATAGTTAGGCACCAATTTACGTACTATATTCTGTATTGTATTTGCTGCCCCTGTGGGGTCTGGAATAGGTCTATTGTACCTAACCTTTGCAGAATGCATGAGACTGTCTATCGTAGCAACATCTCTGGAAATATATTTGTTGAACATATAGACTCCAAATAGCCAATGCTTAAACTTTAGTTTCCAACTAATAGTAGACTTGAATAAGTTATTAGCTTAACTTGTACCTGTGAATGTATGGTTCACAGGCTATAGACAATATTCGACGACCTCAGACATACGGTATAAAAGTCTGAGCATTAATCTATGCGGCAGTTTTGAATCTGTACACAATTCAAATCTGCGTTGTGAGCTGCCCGGCAGTTGATAAGTCTGCGGAACAGAAGTGCAGCAGTCTCCAAACCTGCCGCTGTGAAACACAGGCGCACATTCCCCAATGTGTCCCCCGCCTAAGCCCCACATAACTATTCTACTACAAACATAATAAAGTTAACGTTGTGTTATAATACTTACATGGAGGTGCCCAATGGACACTCAATTTATTCAGATCGGAGAAGCATGTAAGGTGCTAGGCATTAGCAAGCCGACCCTGTATCGGCTTATTTCACAGGGCATTCTGCCTGCTGTGAGAACTGGAGACAAGTTCAGACTGAACAGGGCAGATGTTGAAAAGCTCAGTGAGACAGGCTGGAGGTGGGCCGATGCTGAAGCTCAATAACCCAAAGTTCGGAGCAAACAGCTTCATCGGCAAAAGGGTGAATGAGCTTGCCTACTGGGCGACAATGCAGCCACCCAAAACCCGGAATCCAAAGGAGGACATTCCACAACAGAAAGGCAGTTTCAATGAGTGTATGTTCAAGCTTATTGCTGAACAGTACTACCCTGCTGAGCTTATTGAATTCGATGAAGAAAGGGCATGGGAGCAATTTCTGAAAGGCAGGAATGGAACGCCCGACGATTACGACCTTACGGTGAACGGTCACACAGTGGATGTGAAGTGCGATTCCAGAATGTCTAGCACAGGCAATGTGTGTTTTGAAATTGAAACGAAGACGGGTAGGCCCAGCCTGCTTTTGAAGGAGTCTATAGACTACAGTGCCCACATGTCTTACTTCATTCGCAACATCTCAGGTTGCCCACCTAAGCTTGCCGAACGTCACAACAAAGGTTTGAAGGTTGTTATTACCGACCTAAACGCACTGCGGCAATATTTGAAGCCGGACGAACAGGGCTATTCAATCGGTGAGTATCGGTCTGAATTCACTAGGTTTGGGACGGCCTGCATTTACCTTCCGATTGCCTACCTAACGAATAGTTTGAAAGTTGCCGACTTATATATCTACTAAACGATTGCCGCCCCTGTGACATATTCACAGCAGGCGGCTTTCTTCTATGTACCCCCCACCCCTCTGGCGACACATATCTCATTATACAGGATTTTATGCATTTTGTCAAGCCCCCTAATGGATATGGGCGGCTGTGAATACTTTCTGCCCCCTGCTAATGCCCCTGCCTGCGCCCTGTGAGAATGCCCTTTGCTGGCTTCCATTGCCCCCTAGAACAGCCGACAAATAAATATCTGGGTGTCTGTAGGGGTACTGCCGTATTTAATAAATACCTACAGGTTCAGGCCCCGCAGTGGGCCATAATTTTCCATGCTGCCCCTCAGACTGCCGGGGCTGTTGTGAACGTACAACATGGATGTGTGCAGGGTGCTGTGTCTCAGAATCCGTTTCAGGCTGAAAGGGTCGCCCCCTGCCTCAATAAATGCAGTCGCAAAGGTATGACGCAGTATGTGAGGGCCAATGGGCCGACCTATATTTGCCCGCTTGCCTATGCGGGCTATAAGCCGACTCACAGTGTCCGCAGTAATGCCCCGCCGATTGAACACAAACACATAGCCCACCTGGGGCAGTGCTTTGCGGCTGTGGGTTACGTATCGGCGCAATGCCTGTAAGGTCTGCCGATCTACCGGAAGCTGTCCATAGCCTGTTTTGCCGTTCACTTTCAGAATGCCCTGTGTCCAATCTATGTCTGAAAGCTGCAATGCGGCGACTTCTCCGGCCCGCATTCCACAGCCCAGCAACAGGTACAGAATCGCCGTATTACGCTCAGAATACCGGGCGTCCGCTTTTGCAATGGCGAACAGCTTTTGTATCTCCGGCTGTGTGAGTACCTGTTTGGGCACATACCGGAGCTTGGGTCGCTTACGGCCCTGCATGGGGTTTGTCTGGAGTAGCCCAACCCCTGTGAGCCATGCTGTGAACCCCCTCAGTGCCCGGTCTGCGGCTGCTAGGGTGGCAGGCTTCACACCCCGTTCTGCGACTGCCTGCAATGCCCGGTTACACAGAAAGGGGGTGAGGTCTGTCACAGGCTGCCCCAGATAGGGCCGCAACAGGTTATCCAGTGTGGACCCGTAGTACCGGATTGTTTTCGGTCTGCTGCCCCTAGCCTTATGTTCTGTGAGAAATTCGCCCAGTGCTTCTGCTATCTGCATGTGCCGCCCCCTGTGAGGTAACTACGGCTGACTAGGCAGACAGTCAGAAATGCTGTGAGATGCTTGCGCCCGGTGTGAATGCTGCCCCCCACGGGCGGGGTTTTTTCTATACTGCCGGACGCAGGTCCCCCTGCCGGGATGGCGGAATCGGTAGACGCATCCGACTTAAAATCGGCCGCTGCATAAGCGTACGGGTTCAAGTCCCGTTCTCGGCACCAAGAGAAAACCCCGCACCCGGCGGGGCTTTTTCATACGGAACCGACTCACTCCACGTCGAAGGCGAGCACGGTCGGCTCGGAGGTGATCTTGAAGCGCAGGCGCAGGCCGTCGATCACCCGGCGCTGCTCGTCCGTATTGCCCTTGATGCCGTGGGGCACCTCGTCGGTGACGTGGGGAAACTGCACGCCCTCCACCTCCACGCCGGGGGTGCCGTCAGGCAGGGTCACGAAGCGGGCGGGCACGCTGCCGCCGGGCAGCACCATCGTGAAGTCGCGGTCTTCTTGCTGGGTCATGCCCCGACCGTAGCGGGCCGGGCGGCGGCGGGGGGTGAGGCGGGCCTTTACCCGGCGGCGAGGTCCGCCCGCGCGTCGCGCAGCAGTTCGGAGAGGCGGCTGAGGCAGCGGCTGTACTTCTTGGCGTAGGCGCCGTGGCGGTAGGTCTCGGAAAAGAGCGTGCCCAGCGGCGCCCCGCTGAAGGCCGCCCGCAGGCCGAGGTCGTAGAGCTTGTCCACGAAATGCACGAAGCGCAGGGCGACGTTCTGGTCGGGCATGGGGGCGAGCTCCGTGACCCCCAGCGCCTCCACTCCGGCGAGCAGCCGGGCGAAGCGGCTGGGATGCACGTCGATCAGCAGCCGCCCCAGGTCGCGGTGGCTGACCACGGCCAGGGTCGCCTCCGGCTGCCGCGCCCGCCACGCGGCGAACTCGGCAGGGTCCAGGGGCTGGGCTGGGGCCGTGCCGCGCTGGCGGTAGTCGGGGCCGTCGATGCGGTGGGTCTCGAAGCGCTCGGCGATCCCCTGAATCTGGCGCTGGAAGTCCGAGGCGTTGAATCTTCCCTGCCCCAGCGCTCCGGGCTCGGTGTTGGAGGTGGCGACCACGCTCGTCCCGGCGGGCATCAGTTGGCCCAGGAAGGTGTTCGCCATATGGGTGTTGCCGGGGTCGTCGAGTTCGAACTCGTCGATCAGCAGCAGGTCGTGGCCCCGGAAGGCCTCCACCGCGCGGGTCATGCCCAGGGCGCCTATCACGTACATCAGGTCCTGAAAGCTCATCAGCGCCCGGGTGCCCCCCGCCGCGTGATAGGTGCTCGCCAGCAGGTGCGTCTTGCCCACGCCGAAGCCGCCGTCGAGATACAGGCCCCGGCCCTCCGGCCTCGCCCGCCGGAACAGCCGGAAGCCGCCGGGCCGCGCCTGCGCCCCCTGCAAGAAGAGTTGCAGCGAGCGCCGGGCTTCCGCCTGGCTGGAAAACTCGGGGTTGGGCTGGTAGTTCTCGAAGCGCACCCCCCGGAAGCGGGCGCTGGGCGCGAGGTCTGCGGTCAGGTCCTCGGGGCTGAGGCGGGGGCGGCGGGCGAGCAGGTCAATCACGGGGCCTCACGCCTCATCGGTGGACTTCCAGCTCGACCTTGAAGTTGCCCCGGCGCGTCTCGTTCACGACCCGCTTGAAGTCGATGCGGCCCAGGCCCTCGGCGCTGAGGCTGTCGCCCTCGCGGATGTCGCTGCTGGCGCGGGCGGGCGAGCCGTTGAGCCGCACCTTGCCGCCGTCGATGCCCTGCTGGAAATAGGCGCGGCTCACGCCGAAGCCCTTGGCCCCCACCACGTCCACCCGCATGGAGGGCACGACGACCTCGCGGGTCTTGGACCCCCGGCCCGCCGTCTCCCCGACCTCCTCGACCTCGACCTCGCGCCCGCCCAGGTTGGTCAGGGCCTCCAGCGCCGACGCGGCTTTGCCTGTCGCGGCGACCAGAAAGGCCCCGCCGCGTTCCTCGCGCACGTCGCCGAGGGTGTCCTCGGGCAGTTCCAGCCGCCGCAAATGCACCGTGAAATCCTGAAGGTCCCAGGCGGGGCCGGGTCCGGGGGTCACGCGCAGCACGCTCACGCCGCTGTCCACCTCCGGGATATGGGCGGGGTGCAGGGTCAGGACCACCCGGCGGGCATCGGGAAAGCCGCCCGCGATGACGAAGCGCACGTCGTCGTCTTGCAGGAGTCGGCGGTCGAGATCGTCGCCCTCCACAAAGGGGGTCCGCACCACGCGCCCGCCCCGCGCCTGGGCCACGAGAGCACTGAGCTTGGGCTTCATGGGGGGGAGGATAGCGCTCCCGGCCCCCGCGAGACGGTTTCCGTCCAATCGGCGACCAAGTCGGGAAAGCGCCGAATCAGTCACTGCTTGCTCCGGCAAGCGTCTTGTTGCTGCTCGGATTGAACCGTTCCCGAACTGCTCAACTGGAATCCATATGAGTAGACTGCCCCCATGCAAGTCCTCGAACCGCTCGGCCTGCCCGGTGCCCCGCTGGAAACCCACCGCGAGTTGATGAGCCTGCTCGGGGCCGCTGCGGGTCGGGAGGGCGCGGGTGGCCCCGCCACCCTGTACCTGATCGCCGACTGGCAGGGGGTCCGGGACGCCTCACGCTACGCCGCGCTGATCACGCGCGGGGACGAGGCCGTGGTCACCGCGCCCGCCTTCGGTCCGGGCTACGGTCCGGCGGGGGCCGAGATGCTCGCTGAGCTGGTCGAATGGGCGCAGGCGCAGGGCTGGCCCGTGCGCGAGGCCGTGCTGAATCCGTCCGACTTCGTGCGGGTGCTCGCTGAACCCGATGCGGAGGAAGTCGCCCGCCTGATCGCCGCGAGCAACCCCAGCGACCCGCGCATCTACACGGCGCGGCCCAGGCCCCAGCCCGAGGCGTGGCAGGACGCCGGGGCACCCGTCACGGCCACGCCGGACTGAGGGGAGCGGCCCCGGCGCCGTTAGACTGCCCCCATGTTGCTGTACGGACGGAATCCGGTGCTCGAAGCCCTGCGCGACGGGCGGGTCAGTGAGGTGCTGCTCGCGCGGGGGGTCGAAGAGGCGTTCGTGCGCGAGGTCAAGGAGACGGGCGTGCGGGTGCGCTTCGCCGCGCGCATCGAACTCGACCAGCTCGCGGGCACCACCCAGCATCAGGGCATCCTCGCGGAGGTGGAGGACCTCGCCTGGGCCAGCGTGGAGGACATTCTGGACCGGGCGCAGCACCGGGGCGAGGACCTGCTGATCGTGCTGCTCGACGGCATCACCGACCCGCGCAACTTCGGGGCGATCATCCGCTCGGCGGAGGTGCTGGGCGCCCACGGGGTCGCGGTGGAGGAACGCCGCAGCGCTCCCCTGTCGCCCGTGGTCGCCAAGACGGCGGCGGGCGCCACGAGCTACCTGCCCGTCGCACAGACGAAGAACCTGCCCCGGCTGATCGACCGCCTCAAGGAAGGGGGCGTGTGGGTCTACGGGGCGGCGGGCGAGGCCGCGCAGGACGTGGGTCGCCTCGACCTGCGCGGCCCGGTCGCCCTGGTGATCGGCGCGGAGGGCGAGGGACTGCGCCGCCTCGTGCGTGAGAAGTGCGACGCCCTGGTCCGCATCCCCACGCGCGGCCAGGTGCAGAGCCTCAACGCCTCGGTCGCGGCGGGCATCCTGCTGTACGAGGCGATGCGGGCGCGGGGCGAGGGGTGAGGACCGAAACCATCGCGGGCGAGCGCCTCACGCTGGAGGTGCTGCCGGACCTGGGCGCGAGCGTGCTGGGGCTGCGCTCGGCCTCCGGGCGCCCGGTGCTGCGGCCCGTGGACCGGGAAAAGGTGGAGACCAGCAGCCAGAGCGCCTGCTTCGTAATGATTCCCTACGCCAACCGCATCGCCGGGGCGCGGTTCCCCTTCGGCGGCGAGGAGGTGCAGCTCCGCCCCACGACCAAAGACGGCCTCGCCCAGCACGGCGACGTGCGCCACCGGCCCTGGCAGGTCGAGCGGGTAACGGAGGCGCACCTGCGGGCCACCTTCGACAGCCGCAGCTTCGCGGATATGAACTGGCCGTGGGCCTTCACCGCGCTGGTCGAGTCGCGCCTGCACGGGCCGCACCTCGACACCACCCTCAGCCTGACGAATGCCGACACCCGCGAGATGCCCGCCGGGATGGGGCTGCATCCGTACTTCGTCCGCCGGACGGACGGGGTGGACCCCACCCTCACCTTCGGCGCGGCGCTGACCTACGACACGGACGGGCAGATGCTGCCCCTCGGCCCCGCCCGGCCCGTGCGCCCAGAGGAGGATTTCCGGGTGCCCGTCGCCATCGGGGAGCGCACCTTCGACCGCGTTTACACGGCCTGGGACGGGGTGCTGCGGCTGGACTGGGGCACGCGGGCGCTGGTGCTGACCGCCGACCCGGTGTATTCGCACCTGACCGTCTTCACCGCACCCGATGGCAGCCTCGCCCTGGAACCTGTCTCGCACGCGACAAACGCCCTGAACCTCGCCGCGCAGGGGGTGGGCGGCACGGACCTCAAGACGTTGGTGCCGGGGCAAACGCTGGCGGGCACGGTGCGGCTGACACTGGAAGGCGAGTGGTAGCGGCCCGCGAAAAGCAAAACAAGGTGGCAAACGCGAGAAACGTCTGCCACCTTCCGTAGAGGTCGGTTCTAAGCTGCGGTTGCCAGCAGTGCTCCCGCCCGGTCCCGCAGCTCGAAGCCGGGGCGCTCGCGGGCGGCGAGCCAGCGCAGGGCACCCAGCAGGTCATCGGTTTCGTGCACGACTTCCGGCCCACTGGGGCCGGGCCACAGCACCCGGTAGGTGTGGGGGTGAGTGGGCGGCGTCCAGCGCTCGCCGCCGTCTTCCTTGACAAAGGCGCGTGACATAGCCCCAGTGTGGGGCGGCCAGGTGAGGCTCCGGACGAGCGAACGGTGACGCCGGGTTCATGCTCGGCGCCTGCCTGTGCTCACTCGTCGCGGCTCAGGTCCGTCAGCGCCCGCGCCCCGACCAGGGTGATGGTCGCCTCGCGTTCCTCGCCGTCGCGCAGGTAACCCAGTCGGATGGTGTCGCCGATGGTCGCGTCGCCCCGCACGGTGCGGATGAAGTCGTTGGCGTCGCGCACGCGGCGGCCATTGACGCTGAGAATCACGTCCCCGAGGTCCAGCAGGTTGCCGTCCGCGTCGAAGCGGGCGCCGCGCAGTCCGGCCTCCTCCGCCGGGCTGTTCCGCGCCACCCGCTGAATCACGGCTCCCGGCGGGTCGGTCAGGCCGCTGTGGGTGATGTCCAGCACCAGCCCCACCACCGGCACGTCCCGCTGCTCCCCGGCCAGCAGCGCCCCGGCCAGCGGGCTGTCTTGGGTGACGGGTACCGCGTAGGACGCCTGCGTCTGGTTGCTCTCGTCGAGGCGGATAAAGCTCACGACCCCGATCACCTGGCCGGTGCCGTCGAGGATAGGGCCGCCGCTGTCGCCGGGCGCGAGGGGCGCGGACATCTCCAGCGTGCCCTGCGGGAAATCGGCGCGGCCCGCTTCCGCCCCCAGCCGCAGCAGCACGCCCCGGCGCGGTTGCAGGAAGTCGCCGCCGCTGTTGCCGATGGCGAGCACCTCCTGCCCCACCCGTGGCTCGGCCTCCGCCAGCGGCAGGAAGGGAAAGCCGCCAGTGCCGCCGCCCCCCTCGACCTGCATCAGCGCCACGTCCGCCGCCGCGTCGTAGGCAGTCACGCGGGCGCGGTAGGTACGGCCCTCCAGCGTGCGGACCCGGAACAGTTGCCCGGTCGAGACGACGTGGTAGGCCGTCATGACTTGCCCACCTTCCGAGATGAAAAAGCCGGTGCCCAGGCCCGCCTCGCGGGTGCGGGTGTTCAGGCTCTCGACCTGCACGACCGCCGGACGGGTGGCCTGGAACAGGTCGCTGGTGTTGCTGGGCAACTCGCCCGCAAGGGTCTGCGAGACGGCGGGGGGCGTCTGCGGCCCGGCCTCCTGGCGGGGCGACCATCCCGGCAGCAGGTAGGCCGCCAGCGCGAGCAGCAGCAGCACGGGAAGCCAGGGCAGGGGGCGCACGGAACCATGGTAGAGCGCCCCCACATGAGACAGAGTGCCGAAGGGTACGGAGGGCCATTCACATTCTTGCTTGACAAGTATCTTGCTTCATAAGAGAGTGGGGCTGGAGGTTGACCTTGAATCCCCTCAAATCCGGCACGCTGGACCTGGCCCTGCTGGCGGCGCTGCAAGAGCAGCCACGCTATGGGCTGGACATTCTGAAGCAGGTGAACGCCCGCAGCGGTGGCCTGTTCGACCTGCGCGAGGGCAGCCTCTACCCGGCGCTGCACCGGCTGGTCAAGGCCGGGTGGGTCGAGAGCGAGTGGCAACCCAGCGACCGGGGCGGGGCGCCGCGCAAGGTCTACCGCCTGACCGACTCGGGGCGGGCGGCGCTGGACGCCAAGCGCGAGGAGTGGCGCACCCTGCGCGGAGCCCTGGACGCCCTGCTGCTGGGAAGGCTGCGGGCATGATCCGCCGCCTGTTTCGTCCCGGCCGCGTCCTGAGTGTGGACGCCTACATTCACCGCGCCACACTGGGCCTGCCGCGTGAGGAACGGCTGGACGCCGCCGCCGAACTCCGCACGCACCTGCTGGAGCGCGTGGCCGAGTTCGAGACCCAGGGCTTTAGCCGCGAGGAGGCCGAGTATCTGGCGGTGAAGGGGATGGGGGACCCGCAGCCCGTCAACCGGGGGCTGCTGGGGCACGCCTTCACCCACCGGGCCGGGTGGGGTGTCCTCGCGCTGCTGCTGCTGGGCGGCGGGGGCTGGTGGACCTACCGCGAGTGGCTGCCGCCACGCGAAGGCGTGCGGTACGAGTCGGCCACGTCTGAGGACATTACCCGGCTGTTCGCGGACCGTGACGCGCCGCGCGGGACCTATCAGGCAGCCACCCTCACGTATCCGAAGGGCACCCGAAGCGTGGTGTACGTCAATGTGGCGACCAGCGAGCTCAAGAACGGCAACGACCGCGTGTTCATCAACGTGACAGATGTGGCCTCGCTGACCGCGCAGAACATCCGGGGCCGGGTGCCCGGCAGCTACCGCCATCAGGAACGCTGGTTACTGACCACCGAGCGGCTGAACTGCGCGGGGCAGGCACGTGCCCGACTTTACGTTGCTCCCGTCACCCTTCCCTCGCCCTTCTGGAACAGTGGAGCCGTCCTGATCAACGGCGCGGCCCAGATTGTGGGGGCCTGCAACAACCCCAGCGTTCTGCTGCGTTCCTCGGGCGCTGCGCCGTCCTCCAGCGTTCCCCCCGTCGGGGAGGGCAGTGTCCGCACCGGGCCAGACGCCCTGCCACTGGGGAAGTGGACCGTGCTGAGCCGCCTGGTGGTCGATCCTGGGGCCGATCCGAACCTCGCCGGGCCGCCCGAAGACGGCTACAGCCCGTCGGCACGGGGGTCTTTCGTTGCTGTCCTGCCCCTTGACCATGTGCCCCCACAGAGAGACGGCGGCTATACCTTCGGCGCGGGCCGCATTCGGCTGAACGGCGCTTCCCAGGACCTGCCTGTCCTGCCGCCCACCGTGCCCCGCTGACGCTACCCTCTCCCCCATGCCCCCCGCCCGCCCGCGCTTCTGGCTGCTCAAATCCGAACCTGACGTGTTCAGCTACGCGGACCTCATGCGGGTGGGGCGCGAGGGGTGGAACGGCGTGCGGAATTACCAGGCCCGCAACTTCCTGCGCGAGATGCGGGTGGGCGACCTCTGCCTCTTCTACCACTCCAACGCCCGGCCGACCGGGGTGGCGGGCGTGGCGCGGGTGGTGCGGGCGGCCTACCCAGACGACCTGCAATTCGACCCGGCGAGCGAGTTCTACGACCCCAAAAGCACTGCCGACAATCCCCGCTGGAGCATGGTGGACGTGGCCCCAGTCCTCGCCCCGCCCGCCGTCCTGACCCTGGACACGCTGCGAACCCTTCCCGAGTGGCAGGACTCGCCCCTGACCAGCAAGGGCAGCCGCCTGAGCGTGCTTCCCGTGACACCCGAGCAGTTTCATGCAGCGCTGCGGGCGATGGGGGTGGAGGGCCGTGACGGTCTCGTCGGAAGTGGGCGTTAAGCTGACCCCCGATGACCACTCCCGCCGCTCTCTCCCCCACCCTCTACCCACTGGGCGACGGCATCGGCTCCGTGGCGCTCGTGCAGCACGTCGGGGATGACAAGATGATCGTCAATGCCGCCCGCGTCTCCTTCGGCGGCGACTCGGACGCGCCGCTGAATGACCGGGACGAGAAATTGATTCGCTACCTGCTGCGGCATCATCACGGCAGCCCGTTTGAGCACAACCTGATCACCTTCAAGATCGTCTGCCCGATTTTTGTGGATCGGCAGGCCGTTAGACACCGGGTGGGCGTCTCAAAAAATGAGGTGTCGGCCAGATACGTAGAGGTGCAGGAGCGCAACTTCACACCGCCTTCCTTCCGCAAGCAGGCGCCCAGCAACCGGCAGGCCAGCGTGGAGGACGACGGCACGCTCAATCAGGCGGCGGCGGCGGCGGTGTGGGCGGAGGCGTGGCGGCAGGCGTTCAGGGCGTATCACGACCTGCTGCGTCTGGGCGTCACGCGGGAGCAGGCGAGGGGGGTGCTGCCGCTCTCGCTGTACACCGAGTCGTATTACACCTTCAACGTGCGCTCGCTGCTGCATTTCCTCTCGCTGCGCGACCACGAGGGGGCGCAGTACGAGACCCGCCTGTACGCGCGGGCGATGGCCGAGCTGGCCGAGCCGCTCTTTCCCGTGACCTTCCGCGAGTGGCGGGCGCTGCACAGCGAGCCTTGAGCCGCCCTAGACTCTCCCCGTGCCCGTCACCTGGATGAACCGCCGCCCTACCCCCGCTTCCCGCCTCGCCACCTTCGCCCTGCGGTTGACCGGCTGGACGCCCGTGCTGGCGCCCCCGCCGGGGCCAAAGTTCGTGGGTGCGGTGGCGCCGCACACCTCCAACGCGGATTTCTGGCCGGGCATCGGCTGGCGCTGGGCCACGGGCGTTCCGGTGCACTGGGTCGCCAAGCACAGCCTCTTCCGGCCGCCGCTGGGCTGGCTGATGCGGGCCTGGGGCGGCCTGCCGGTGGACCGCCGCCGCGCCGGGGGCAACTTCGTGGACGGGGTGGTGGACATCATTCGCCGCGAGAGCGAGATCATGGTCGCCGTGGCCGCCGAGGGCACCCGCACCCGCACCGAGGGCTGGAAGACGGGCTTTTACTACATGGCGCTGGAGGCGGGCGTGCCCATCGGCGTGACGGTGCTGGACTGGGGCCGCAAGCAGGTCGGCGTGGTGGGCTACGTGACCCCCACCGGGGACATCGACGCCGACTTCCGGCAGATTGCCGCCTTGCTTGACGGGGTGCAGGCCCACACGCCCGCCAACATGGGGCCAGTCGTGCCGCTGCGCCGGGGTGAAGGGGCTACCCCAACGACTGTGACGCAACCGTAACGCGGGGCCACTAGAATCTCTCCTGTACCACAATTCCTAGAAGACAGACAGGAGGGAGAGAGGATGCCGCAGTCCGCATCCGGCGCCGCCCCATGACGGTGGCCGACGCCGTTTCGCCTACCCCCGGTCCCCCCCTGAGCACCGCCCTCGAAGCGCGGCGGCTGGTCAAGGATTTCCGGGGATTTCGGGCCACCAACGAGGTCGACCTCCAGATCCGGGAGGGCGAGATCCACGCGATCATCGGTCCGAACGGGGCGGGCAAGACCACGCTGTTCAACCTGCTCTCGGGCTTTCTGCGGCCCACGAGCGGGGAGGTCCTTCTCTTTGGGGAGCGCATCGACACGCTGGCGCCCCACGCGATCGTGCGGCGGGGGCTGTCGCGCTCGTTTCAGATCAGCTCGGTCTTTCCCACGATGACCGTGCGGGAGAACGTGCTGGTCGCCCTGGGGTCGCCCACGCCGCTGCCGGGACAGTTCTGGACTCCGCTCTCACGGCTGGAGGCCCTCGGTCCCCGCGCCGACGAGATTCTGGACCGGGTGGGGCTGGGCGCGGCGCACGCCCGGCTCGCGGCCGACCTCAGCCACGGCGAGAAACGGCAACTGGAAATCGGTATCTCGCTGACTCAGGAACCGCGCGTGTTGCTGCTCGACGAACCGACCTCCGGCATGGGGTCGGAGGGAATCGCCCGCGTGATCGCCCTCGTGCGCGAGGTCGCGCGGGGCCGCACGGTGGTCCTCGTCGAGCACAACATGAGCGTGGTCGCCGAACTCGCCGACCGCATCACCGTGCTGCAATACGGCCAGGTGATCGCCAGCGGGCGCTACGACGACGTGCGGCGCGACCCCCGCGTGATCGAGGCCTACCTGGGCGAGGAGGCGCACGCGTGACCGCCCCCGCGCCCATCCCCGCCCCGGTGCCCACCCTGGGGGGACCGCTGCTCGACGTCCGCGACCTGAACGCCTACTACGGTCAGAGCCATGTCTTGCACGGGGTCAACCTGCACGTGAACCCCGGCGAGGTGGTCAGCCTGATCGGGCGCAACGGGGCGGGCAAGACCACCACCCTCAAGTCCATCATGGGGGTGCTCAGAAGCCGCACCGGGCAGATTCGCTTCGAGGGGCAGGACCTGACCCGGCTGCCCAGCAACCGCATCGCCGCGCGGGGCCTGTCCTGGGTGCCCGAGGAACGGGCCATCCTGTCGAGCCTGACCGTGCGTGAGAACCTCGAACTGCCCCCCGCCCGGCCCGGCGGCTGGAGCCTGGAGCGGGCGTATCAGACCTTTCCGGTGCTGCGCGAGCGCGGCCACCACCCCGGTTCCAAGCTCTCGGGCGGCGAACAGCAGATGCTCGCCATCGTGCGGGTGCTGCGCAGCGGCCCGAAGCTGCTGCTGCTCGACGAACCCAGCGAGGGCCTCGCGCCCGTCATCGTGCAGGCCATCGGCGACATGCTTCAGGAACTGCGCCGCGACGGCCTGAGCGTGATTCTGGTCGAACAGAACCTCAAGTTCGCCACCCGTCTGGCCGACCGCCACTACGTGCTCGTCGACGGCGAGGTCGTGGACGAGGTCGCCCGGCACGAGGTCGAAGACCGCCGGGCCGACCTGCTGCGGTACCTCAGCGTCTGAGTTTTCCGTTTCCGCACCCTCTCTCCCCTCACCGGAGGAATCCCATGCAGAAGAAACTCCTGACCGCCCTCGTCTCCACCGCCGCCCTCGCCAGCCTGACGGGTGCGCTCGCGCAAAGCGTGCGCCTGACCGACAACGTGGTGCGGGTGGGCGTGCTGACCGACCTGTCCGGCGTGTATTCCGAACTCTCCGGGCAGGGCAGCGTGCGGGCCGCGCAGCTCGCCGCGCAGGACTTCATGGCGGCCAACCCCAGCTTCCGGAACAAGGTGCAGGTCGTCGGCGTGGACCACCAGAACAAGGCGGACGTGGCGAGCAACAAGGCCGCCGAGATGATCGACCGCCAGAACGTGGACATGCTCGTCGACCTGCCCACGAGCAGCGCGGCCCTCGCCGCCTCCGAGGTCGCCAGCAAGAAGAAGATTCCGGTGATGGTCGTGACGGGCGGCACCACCGCGCTGACCAACGAGAAGTGCAACAAGTACACCTTCCACTACGCCTACGACAACTACATGCTCGCCAACGGCACGGGCGCGGCGGTGACCAAGCGCGGCGGGAACTCGTGGTACATCATCTACCCCAACTACGCGTTCGGGCAGGACCTCAACCGCCAGATGACGGCGGCCATCCGCGACAACAAGGGCCGGGTCGTGACCAACAGCGACGCCACGCCCTTTCCCAACACCGACTTTTCCAGCTACCTGCTCAAGGCGCAGAGCCTCAAACCCAAGGTGTTCGGCACCATGCAGGCGGGCGCCGACCTCGTGAACGTGGTCAAGCAGTACAACGAGTTCGGTTTGAGGCAGCAGGGCATCGGGCTGGGCATCGGCCTGCTGTTCGAAACCGACGTGGCCGCGCTGGGCCAAGACGCTTTCGCGGGCGCCCTCGCCACCGTGCCGTGGTACTGGAACCTCGACCAGCGGGCACGGACCTGGGCCGCCAAGTTCGAGAAGTCCTTCGGCAAGAAGCCCACCTGGGCGCAGGCCGGGGTGTACTCGGCCACCATGACCTACCTGAACGCCGTGGCCCGCGCCAAGTCGGACGGCGGCGACGCGGTCGTCAAGGCGCTCGAAGGCCACCGCTTCAGCGACTTCTTTGCCCGCAGCGCCTACATCCGCCCGCAGGACCACCGCGTGATCCTCGACGTGTACACCGTGCAGGTCAAGCCGCGCTCGCAGGCGAAGGAAACCGGCGACATCTTCACCAAGGTCGCCACCATTCCCGCCGCGCGGGCGTTCCAGCCGCTGGCCGAAAGCAAGTGCAAGTTCTGAAGAAGGTCTAGAGGTCGGGGAGTCGGAAGGTCGAGACTACACCTCGGCCCCTCGACGGCTCGACCCCTCGACTTCTGGACGTAACACATGAACACACAACTTCTGCTGATTCAGGTGTTCAACGGGCTGGTGAACGGCGCCTTTTACGCGTTGCTGTCCCTCGGCCTCGCGGTGATCTTCGGGATGCTGCGGATCGTGAACTTCATGCACGGGGCGCTGTACATGCTAGGGGCGTTCACGGCCTTCGCGCTGGGGCAGGCGTTCGGGCTGGGGTTCTGGCCCTCGCTGATCCTGGCCCCGCTGATCGTGGCCGGGATTGGCATGGTCTTGGAACGGGGGCTGCTCTCGCGGCTGTACGGGCTGGAGCCGAGCTACAACCTGCTGCTGACCTTCGGGCTGACGCTGCTGACCCAGGACCTCGTGAAACAGGTCATGCTCTCGCAGTACGCGGTGTCCAGCGCCCCCTACACGCCGCCCCCGGTGCTGTCGGGGGTAGTGAACCTCGGCTTCGTGGTCTTTCCCAAATACCGCCTGTTCGTGATCGGCCTGAGTCTTTTGATCTGCCTGATCACGTGGTTCGTGATCGAGAAGACGCGGGTGGGGGCCATCATCCGGGCGAGCACCGAGAACCCCGGCGTGACGCGGGCCTTCGGCATCGACGTGAGCAAGTGGGTCACGGGCGTGTTCGGGGTGGGCGTGGGCCTCGCGGGGCTGGCGGGCGTGCTGGCCGCGCCCATCTACTCGGTCGAGCCGTACATGGGCGCTGAACTGATTATTACGACCTTCGCGGTGGTGGTGATCGGCGGGATGGGCAGCATTCTGGGTAGCGTGATCACGGGCTTTGCAGTCGGGGTGCTCGCGGCGGTCGGGGCGGCGATCTACCCGCCCATCGCCAACACCCTCGTCTTCATCCTGATGGCGCTGGTGCTGCTGGTGCGGCCCAGCGGGCTGTTCGGGCTGCCGGAGGGGGCACGATGACGGTCCTGCCGAGAACCGCCGCCCGCACCGACCGCGAGCGGATGACCCGCGCCGCGTGGTTGGTGGCGCTGGGGGTATTGCTGCTGGTGCTCCCGAGATTGATCTACCCGGTGCTCGCGCTGGACATCCTGGCCTGGGGCCTCTTCGCGGTGGCCTTTGACCTGCTGTTCGGCTTTTCCGGGCTGCTGAGCTTCGGGCACGCGGCCTTCTGGGGCAGCAGCGCCTATGTCACGGCGTACCTGCTGGGGCAGGGGCAGAGCGTGCCCGTCGCCATGCTGGGGGGCACCCTCTCGGCGCTGGCGCTGGCGGTGCCTATCGCCTTTCTGAGTGTTCGCAGCGCGGGCATCTATTTTTCGATGATCACGCTGGCTTTCGCGCAGATGCTCTCCTTTCTGGCGCTGCAATGGACCGACGTGACCGGCGGCGAAAACGGGCTTCAGGGCTTCGAGCGCCCCGGCTTCCTGGGGCTGGATTTCAGCGACTCGGTGACCCGGTACTACTTCTGCCTCGCGGTGTTCGCGGTGGGTTTCTACATCGCCTACCGCACGGTCCGCAGCCCCTTCGGGCAGGCGCAGCAGGCCGTGCGCGACAATGAGCAAAGGGCGCAGAGCATCGGCTACAACCCGGCCCGGTTCAAGTTCACGGCCTTTCTGATCAGCGCGGCCCTGGCGGGGCTGGCGGGCAGCATGTATGCCTTCGGGCACGGGGTGGTCAGCCTGGAGGTCGTCAACTGGCGCACCTCCGGCGAGGTCGTGATGATGACCCTGCTGGGCGGCACGACCACCCTGTTCGGCCCGGTCATCGGCGCGGGGATCGTGCTGCTGCTGCGCGACGTGCTGACGACGGCGAACCTCCCGGTGGGCATCGTGACGGGGCTGGTCTTCGTGCTGGTGGTGCTGTTCTTCCGCCGGGGCGTGGTGGGCACCCTGCAACACTGGATGCGCAAACGCTGAGCCGCCCGACTCTCTCCCTGTTCAGCCCCCGCCCCCACGCGGGGGCTTTCGCGTCCGGGCTACCCTGGCCCCATGAACCTGCAAGGCAAGACGGTCCTGATCACGGGTGCGGCCTCCGGGCTGGGCGCGGGCACGGCGCGGATGGTGGCGGAAGCGGGCGGGTACCCGGTCCTGCTCGACCTGAACGCGGAGGCGGGCGAGGCCATCGCCGGAGACCTCGGCGGCCTCTTCATGCGGGCGGACGTGACCCAGGAGGCGGACGTTCAGGCGGCGATCGCGGCGGCGCGGGAGCGCTTCGGCGGGCTGCACGGCGCGGTGAACTGCGCGGGCATCGCCCCGGCCGCGACCACGGCGGGCAAGAAGGGGCCGCATCCCCTCGACCTCTTCGAACGGGTGATCCGGGTCAACCTGATCGGCACCTTCAACGTGGCGCGGCTCGCGGCGCAGGCGATGCTGGACAACGACCCCGGACCGGACGGGGAACGCGGCGTGATCGTGAACACGGCGTCGGTCGCTGCCTTCGAGGGGCAGATCGGGCAGGCCGCCTACGCCGCGAGCAAAGCGGGCGTCGCGGGGCTGACCCTGCCGCTGGCCCGCGACCTCGCCCGCTCGGGCATCCGGGCCGTCACGGTGGCCCCCGGCCTCTTCGAGACGCCCATGCTGGCCGGACTCCCGGAGGAGGTGCAGGCCTCGCTGGGAGCGCAGGTGCCCTTTCCCTCCCGGTTGGGCCGCGCCGACGAGTACGCCGCGCTGGTGCGCCACATCTTCGAGAACCCCATGCTCAACGGCGAGACGATCCGGCTGGACGGCGCCATTCGCATGGGGCCGCGGTGACGGACAATGACCCCATGAGCGAAGCCGTGATTCTGGAAGCTGTCCGCACCCCCTACGCCCGGCGCGGGGGGGCGTACCGCGATACCCGCCCCGACGCCCTGCTGGCCCACACCCTGCGGGGACTGGTGGAGCGGGCGGGCCTCGACCCGGCGAGGGTGGAGGACGTGGTCACCGGGGCCGTCACCCAGACAGGCGAGCAGGGGGCCAATATCGGGCGGCTGGCCGTACTGCTCGCGGGGTTTCCCGCCGAGGTGCCCGCCGTGAGCCTCAACCGCATGTGCGGCAGCGGGCAGCAGGCGGTGCATTTCGCGGCGCAGGGGGTGCAGTCGGGCGACCAGACCTACGCGGTGGGCTGCGGGGTGGAATCCATGACCCGCACCCCGATGTTCAGCGACATCGGCGGGGGCTTCGAGAACCTCAACCCCGAGCTGCTGGGCAAGGTGGCCCTGATTCACCAGGGCGAGAGCGCCGAGCGCATCGCCGAGCGCTGGGGGCTGACCCGCGCCGACCTCGACGCCTACTCGGCCGAGAGCCACCGCCGCGCCGCTGCCAGCCGCGCCCGGCACGCCGAGCTGCTGCCCGCGCCGGGGCAGGACGCGGGCGGCGAGGCCCTGACCCTGACCCACGACGAGGGGGTGCGTGACGCCATCTCGCCCGAAAAGATGGCCGCCCTCAAGCCCGTCTTCCGGGCGGACGGGGTGGTCACGGCGGCCAATGCCAGCCAGATCAGCGACGGGGCGGCGGCGGTGCTGGTGGGCGACCGGGAGGCGGCCCTGGCCCACGGCCTGCGCCCGCGTGCCCGCTTCCGGGCGCGGGTGGCGGTGGGCGACGACCCTGTCCTGCAACTGATGGGCGTGATTCCGGCGACCCGCAAGGCGCTGGAGAGGAGCGGCCTGACCCTCGCCGACCTCGACTGGATCGAGATCAACGAGGCCTTCGCGTCGGTGGTGCTGGGCTGGGCGCGGGAACTCAGCGCCGACCTCGACCGGGTCAACCCCTGGGGCGGGGCCATCGCGCACGGGCACCCGCTGGGCGCGAGCGGCGCGGGCCTGACCGCCAAGATGCTCGCCGGACTGGAGGCGACCGGGGGCACCCTGGGGTTGCAGGTCATGTGCATCGGGCACGGGATGGCGACCGCGACGGTGATCGAGCGGGTGTAGCCCCCGCCGCTTGGCTGATGCGCGTCGCCGGGGCCAGCAGGCAGGATGACGGGGTGCCGTTCACTGTCGCTTCCGGCTCGCTACCCAGCCTCCCCGAACTCCTGAGCCTCTACGGCTCGGTGGGCTGGACAAGCTACACCCGCGACCCGCAGGCGCTGGCCCGCGCCGTGGGGCAGTCCGGCTTCGTCTGGACCGCGCGGGACGAGGCCGGTGCCCTGATCGGTCTGGCACGCGGCGTCACCGACGACGTGAGCCTCCTGTACGTGCAGGACCTCCTCGTCCGCCCGGAGTGGCGGCGTCAGGGCGTGGGCCGGGCCTTGATGGGGGCCGTGCTGGAGAGGTACGCCCACGTCATGCAGATGGTGCTGCTCACGGACGACCGACCGGAGCAGCTCGCCTTTAACCGCTCGCTGGGCTTTCACAACACCCGCGACCTTGTGAACACTCCGACCAACGCCTTTTACCGGACCACCCACGCGAAGCTGTCCTAGCCCTCCTCCCCTTCTTTCAGTCCGCGAATCTCCTCAATGAATCTCTCCAGGCTGTCAAAGTCGCGGTACACGCTGGCAAAGCGGATATAGGCCACGTCGTCCAGCGGGCGCAGGAAGGCCATCGCCCGCTTGCCGATCTCGCCGCTGGCGATTTCCGGCACGCCCACCTCGTCCTCGAAGCCGTAGGCGAAAGCGCGAAGCCGTTCGGGGTCCACCGGGCGTTTCTCGGTGGCGAGGGTCAGGCCGCGCAGCAGCTTGTCGGGGTTGAAGGCCTCGCGCAGGCCGCCGCGCTTGACCACCATCAGCGGTTCAAGCTGCGCCCGCTCGTAGGTCGTGAAGCGCCGCGCACAGCGCAGGCACTCGCGGCGGCGGCGGATGGAAGCGCCGTCATCGCTGGGGCGCGAGTTGACCACCCGCGAGTCGGGGGCCGAGCAGTAGGGGCACCTCACGGGCGGCGGCTCACCGGAGCAGGGCCTCGGCCTCGGTCGGGCGCACCCTGGGCAGCGGCGGCAGCGGCACCTCCAGCACCACCCCACGCAGGTGCGCGAGCGAGGGGGCGGCCAGCGCGAGCACCGCGTCTCCCAGGGGCCGGTCGAGCGCCTCGTCCCCACCGCTGGCCCGCGACGGCAGCACGAGGTTGACCCGCAGGTCCTCCAGGTGGGCGTGTTCGACCAGGCCGCGAATCGCCCCGCGCTGGGGGTAGACGTGCAGGCCCTGCTCGTCGAGGTGCGGTCCCACGATGGTCAGCCACGTCCCGCTGAGGCGGCGCCGGACGATCTGCGCGATGGCGACGCTGCTCTTGACGTTGCAGTTGAACAGGTCCATCCACTCGCCCTCACTGAGCAGGGTGAAGTCGCTGTGCGCCCGCTTGTCGGCCAGATGCACGATGCCGTGCAGCGCCCCGAAGATTTCGAGGATGCGGTTCTGGGCGCTCAGCCAGTCCAGCGGCACCCCCACGTCGGCCTTAAGGGGAATCGCGGTGCCCCCCGCGAGTTCCAGGCTGCTCGCGGCGGCGGCGAGCGACTCGGAGTTTCCCCCGATCAGGATCACGCTGGCCCCCGCCCGCGCCAGCCGCGCACTCACCGCCCGCCCGTAGCCCTGGTCGGCCCCCGTGACCGCCACGACCTGCCCGGAGAGAACAGGAAGGTCAGGCGGAAGGGGGGCCGGGGCAGCGGGAAGACTCATGGGTTCAGGATAACGCCCCCGCCATGAGAGGCCGGGGGCACAGGGAGAGGAGTCAGCTCGCCTCGGGTAGCGGGCGTAGCGCCCCCGGTGGCGGATCGCCCGCCCGGTGGCCGCGGGCGCAGGGCACGCACCAGTACGCCTGATCGCCGTCGCGCAGGTCGTAAAGGTCCATCCCCTGACCGCAGGAAGGGCAGACGTGGGCGTACCCGCGCCCACTCGCCGGGTGCTGCGGCTCGCCTTCCGTGTGCCCATAGCCACGTAAAGACCGTTTCATATTCTGATGATAACAGAACGGTTCGGGGGTGGATTAGAGGTCGGCCTCGTCCGTCGGATCGTCGGAGAGGTCCGGCCCCACCGCGCCCACGCCCACCCGGCGCCGCTTGCGGAGCATGGCGGGTTCCTTGTCGAGGTTGAAGACGAAGTGCCGGGGCCGCCGCTCGCGCAGCCACGTTTCCAGCGACACCAGCCGGGGCCGGAAGCGGATAAACTCGCGCAGTTGCCGGATGGGGACGAAGCGGGCCTCCTGCACGTCGCGGTCGGGGTCGCGCGGGGCGAGGCTGCCGCCCACCTCCCGCCCGGTGTAGAAGAACTGGAGGTGGTGCCCCCAGGTCTGCGCCTGAAACTCCACGATAAAGGCGAGGTCGCGCAGTTCGACGACCAGCCCGGTTTCCTCGTAGGTCTCGCGGCGGGCGCCCTCCTGCACGAGTTCGCCCGTCTCCAGCCCGCCCTTGGGCAGCGACCAGCGACCCCGCTCGCGCACCAGCAGGATCTCGTCGCCGCGCAGCACGATGCAGCCCACCCCGATGCGGGGGGCCGCGAGCGCCCGCTTCTGCCCGCGCTTCTGAGGGGCGGCGGGGACCGGGACCGCCGTGGCCGCCGACACCTGACCGGGACCCGCCGGGGCCGGGGGCCGGGGCGTGCGCCGCCGCCGCCGACGCCGCTGGTTATTCCCCTGACCCGTCGCCGCGCCCTTCACGTCCTCCGGCATCAGATGCCCTCCGGCGCGAGGTCGTTGAAGCGGACGTGCGCGGAGTGGAATTGCAACCGCACCGTGCCCACCGGGCCGTTGCGCTGCTTGCCGATGATGATTTCCGCGATGCCCTGCTGGTCGGTTTCCTTGTTGTAGTACTCGTCGCGGTAAATAAACATCACGATATCTGCGTCCTGCTCAATTGCACCCGATTCACGGAGATCGGAGAGCATCGGCCTATGGTTCGGCCGCTGTTCCACCGCACGGCTGAGCTGACTCAGAACAATGATGGGCACTTCCAGCTCGCGGGCCAGCCCCTTGAGGCCACGCGAGATCGTGCTGATCTCCTGCTGGCGGTTGTCGCTGCCGCCGCTGCTCTTGCCGCCCGACATGAGTTGCAGGTAGTCGATCACGACGAGGCCAAGTTGCCCGTGCTGCGCGGCGATGCGCCGCAGCTTGCTCCGCAGGGCGTTGAGGGTGAGGTCCGGCTCGTCGTCGATCACCATCGGCGCCTCGGCCAGCCGCCCCGCCGCGTGCGCGAGCCGCTCGAAGTCGCGCTCGTTGAGCTGCCCCGAGCGGATGCGGTTCATGTCCACCCGCGCTTCACTGCACAGCATGCGCAGGGCAAGTTGGACAGAGGGCATCTCCAGACTGAAGACGGCGACCGTTTTTTCACCGCGCAGGGCGACATTCTGGGCGATGGAGAGGGCGAACGCAGTCTTTCCCATACTCGGCCTGGCCGCCAGCACGTTGAGGCTGCCCTTCTGCAACCCGGAAATCTGCTCGTCGAGGTCGCGAAAGCCGCTGCTCACGCCGTCGGGAATGCCCTTGTTGGCGTGCAGCAGGGTGATGTACTCGAAGGTGTCATGGACGACCTCGCCCATGGCCTGGAACGCCTCGCCCTTTTTCTTCTGCTCGGCCACCTCGAAGATCATCTTCTCGGCACGGTCAAGCAGGTCTTCGAGGGGCATCTGGGCCTCGTAGGCAAGCTGCATCGCCTTGCCCGACGCGCTGATGAGCTGCCGCAGCGTGTGCTTTTCCTGCACGATACGGGCGTAATGCTCGGCGTAGGCGGCGGTGGGCACCTGATCGGCCAGTCCGACCAGATAAGTCACGCCGCCCACCTCGTCGAGCTGCCCCCTGACCCGGAGGTCCTCGCTGAGCGTCACAAGGTCAACGGGTTCGCCCCGGTCCTGAAGGGTCCGCATCGCCGCGAAGATCTTGCGGTGGCCCTCCCGGTAAAACATCTCGGCGGTGACGGTATCGCCCAGGGCCGAGAGGGTGTCGTTGTCCAGCAGAATGCTGCCCAGCACGCTGATTTCGGCGTCGTTGCTGTGCGGGGGCACGCGGGGGGTCACTTCCATGCAGACCTTTCGGGGCACGCGCGGCGGCGGGGCCAGCCTGCGCTACCTGACCGCTGGGGCCAGGGCGCGGGGCACGTGCAGGATGGGAATTGGGGTGGGGCCTTGCGGGCCATTCGCCTCCCCGCGCCGGAGCGACGGGCAGGACCGAACTGCCGCGCATCATACCACCCCCCTTTGCCTACCCCCCCGACCCCCCCGACAGACGCCCGCAAGCGTAAGACCTCTGTTAGAGCTTCCTGAATAACCTTTCCTCAGCAAGGACGGGAGACACCCGCACCTGCACAGCAATTTCCGGCCCGAGGGACCTTCTCCCGATTCCTTATCCCGACGGCCAACCGAGGAGATCACCATGAAGAACGGAACCCAAGGCTTTACCCTCATCGAGCTGCTGATCGTGATCGCCATCATCGGCATTCTGGCGGCGGTGCTGATTCCCAACCTGCTGGGAGCCCAGAAGCGTGCGTATGACACGGCTGCTCAGGCCTGCGCTAAGAGCCTTCAGACAGCGCTGGCGACAAAGCAGATTGATAGTCAAACCTATGTACTCACCGCCGCTACAAAAGATGCGCTTATCGCGCTTGATGGTGCCAGCGCCGGCTGCGCGAAACCTGAGATTGAAATCGGTGGTGTTGTAACCACGGTCAGCAACTACTCCTTCACCATCAGCGACACTCGCGGCAAGAACACCTACACCGTCACTCCTAGCAACATTAGCGCCAACTAATCCGTAGTGAGCTGTGGGCGGCCATGCGGCCGCCCACAGCCTGTGGGAGACTGAAATGTTAAAACCAAATAATATAGAATATTATTTCCTTTCAACAGTTCCCTTAATTTATGGTTTGCTGGTTTTACCTTCAAATGAGACAGCAAATATTTTTGTCACCCCTCGACTTGTTCTCCTGGGGTGTGTAGTTTTTATAGGACTCCTTCTAAGATACACTGGACGTCCCAGACATAGTGTTTCTGAATTTCTGCATGGCATTTCCAGACAGCCCAGCTATGTTTGGTGGCTGACACTATTTGGTTTCACCACCGTTATATCCACGATGACATCAGTAAGCGAGGGAATATCTTGGTTCGGTACTCCCTCCAATCAAGCCGGAACGATATTTATTTTGCTATCAATTATTGTATTTCTACTCTATAGTACCGCAGAGAGAGTTTCCATATTTGGGCTTGTCGTGTTGATAGTCATAATAAATTTACTGGTCATATTCGAATATATGGGATTTCGTCCCTTAAATGGTATTGTTGAGCGTTATCTCACTTTGACATCTCCTTTCCCTTCTGTCACTATTGGTCATAGAGGGCACCTGGCTGGCCTGCTTCTAATATTTAGCCTCATGCCACTCTATTGGTTTAGAAAGAACTACAATAGTTGGCAATTCTGGGTCATTTTTACACTATCTTGCACAGCGCTGAGCTGTACGACGAATTCAGCAGCTATAATAGCAATTATAGCGAGTCTGATCTTATTTATTATATTTCACTTAGGTAAGCTGAATCTATACATATTGATTATACCTTTGGTTGGATTATTATCTTTAAGTTTATATAAGCCGCTGGGCGTCGCAAACGTATATTTCCATTCAATCGGCTGGGTTGATGCGACAGCAGATGCCAAAAATATTAGGAGCACCACTACACTCGAAACCCGCTTTATTTTATGGAAATCAGCATATTTGTTGTTTAAAGAGCGTCCATTGCTTGGATGGGGTCCACAAACATACAATCAGCTATGGTATACCCATATCTCCGATAAAGATGGAGATAGGTTATTCAGACTAGAGCTGGGCCTACAGCCACATCAAAAGATGGTGCGCATCAATGATTCTGCAGCATATAAAGATCTCGACGACAAGACAGTACCAGTTTTACTTAATTATTTTGCTCCACATAACTCTTTACTTGACATATTATATTCGCAAGGACTAACTGGAGTACTGATCTTTGGAATCTTTATTATTTCACTAACAAGATATTTATATAAATGCGTTAAAGCGTCTGCTTTTCTCAGTCTCTTGCCTTTCATTGCATATGGCATATACCTACTAGCATGGTTTGTAACAGTGCCAGTAACCGGGTTAGCGGCCATTCTGCTGGGGGTTCATGTAGCGAACATAAAATCAGGACAAGATGTTTAAGCGGACTTGGGTTTATTAGAGCGGGGAGTCTTAGAAATTCTTTGCTCCCTCACGCTACCCTCTCCCCATGACCACCACCCCCCACACCGCCCTCAAGGAATGGGACACCCAGTGTCAGGCCCTAGTCGCCGGGCAGTCACCCCTTCTGATCCGCAAGGGCGGCATCATGGAGACGCACGGCGGTTTCGAGGTCGAATACCGCCGTTTCCTGCTCTACCCCACCTTCCTGCACCAGAATCCGGCAGAACTGCGGCCCGAGTTCGCCGGACGGCTGCGCGAAGACCCGCACCCCGGCCAGATCGTGCTGCCCGCGCTGGCGGAGGTCGTGGCCGTTCACAAAGTCGAGTCGCTGGAAGCCGCGCTCGCGCTGGAGCCTTATCAGGCGCTGACGGCGGGGGCCATCGAACGCCGCTTTCATTACCGGAACCGGCCCTGGGTTCACGCCCTGCTGCTGCGGGTGCGTCCGCTGCGTGAGCCGCTGGTGCTGGACGAGACGCCCGAGATGCTGGGCTGCGTGAGCTGGGTACCGCTGAGGGATGTGGAGGTCGAGGCCAACGAGCCCGCGTTGCCTGAACCTGAGCTGGAACGGCTCCAGATGGAGATAGAGACCCGGCTGAAGGCCCACGAGGCGTGAGGCAAAGAGGAGAGGGAGGCCCGCAAGCCTCCCCCTCCCCCTTCTTTGTTGACGCGCCGCTCACTGCCCGGCGGCCACCGCCTCGAGGTCGTAGTTGTTCAGAAGGGTGGTCTGCACCTGACGGGTCCTGGTGTCATAGATGTTCCAGCCCACCGTGGACCCAGCGAACAGGGCATTGTCACGCTGCGAGTAGACCAAGACCTTGCCGTTGTCGCGGCTGAGGACCGGCTCGCCAGCCGTGTAACGGCCGTCATTGTTGGCGTCGCGGAAGACGATCACGCGGTAGGTGCCGTAGGGCACGTCGCGCGGCAGGGTCAGGGTGTAGCCCCCGGTCAGGAACTTGTCGATCACCTGCACCTGCGTGCTGTCGTTGGTGTACTGACCGTTGTTGAACCCCACGACCGCGAGGCCGAGGTTCTGGTTGGCGCTGAAGCCCTTGAGCTGGCCCGACACGGCGGCGCTGCGGGTGCCGAACACGCTGCACGAAGAGAGGGCCAGGGTGCCGAGGGCGGCGACAATCAGCATCTTTTGCATGGTGGAACCTCCTGGGAGATGAACTGCGGAAACGTCCCCACCGTACCCGCCACCACCGCTCTGGGCTACGGGGCTACCCTTCCCGGCCGACTCACCGGGGACTCATGGTGGGGGCAGAAGTGGGCGACTACCTGACTGGGCCTTGAGGAGAGGAGCCGCGCTGCTAGAGTGACCTCCATGCAGCACCGGCCCTTTACCGCCCTCGCCGCCGTCTACGACGCGATCATGGCCGACGTGGAGTATGACCACTGGGCGGATTTCGTCCTGACCTACGCCCGCGACGGTGGCCTGGAGGGGGGCGCAGCCCTCGATCTCGCCTGCGGCACCGGGGGCTTTACCCGTGAGCTGTATCAGGCGGGATGGACGGTGACCGGGCTGGACGGCAGCGCGGACATGCTGGCGGTGGCCCGTGGGCGTCTGCCTGCCGAGGTGGACCTGACGGTGGGCGACCTGCGGACCTTCGATCTGGGCCAGACCTTCGACCTCGTGAGCTGCGTGTTCGACAGCCTGAACAACCTGCTCACGCCGGAGGACCTCGGCGCGGCGCTGGGGCGAGCGCGGGCACACCTGCGGCCGGGCAGTCTGCTCGCCTGTGACCTGAACACCCGCCTGGGCGTGCGCGAGCTGTGGGAGGGCGGCGCGGTGGAGGGGCTGGCGACCACCCCGGACGGGCGCGAGGTCCACTACCACTGGTCGCACCACCACGACCCGGAAGCGGACCTGGGGATTGTGCAGGCCTTCTGCCGGGTGGAGGACGGCCAGGGCGGCTGGGAGGAGTTCACCGAGACGCACCGTGAGCGCGGCTACGACCCCGCCGACCTCGATCCACTGCTGCGGGCGGCAGGCTTTGGGCACTGGGAGATCGTGGAATACCCCGACTACGCCCTGCCGACCCCGGAAACGCCGCGCGTGTGGGTGTTCGCATGGGCCTGAGCGTGCCCGTGCTGGGCGCGGGGGGCTGGGGCACAGCCCTGGCGGTGGCGGTGGCACGGGCGGGGGGGCAGGCGACCCTGTGGGCACGCCGCCCCGACTTCGCCGCCCGGCTCGCGGAGGTCCGCGAGAACCGCGAGTACCTGCCGGGCGTGACCCTGCCGGACGCGGTGGGCGTCACCTCTGACCTGGGGGAAGCAGTCGACGGAGCCGATTTCGCGCTGGTGGTCGTTCCCAGCGTGGGTGTGCCGGAGTTGCTGGCCGAGTTGCCGCGCCGCCTCGGCGTGGTGCTGTGCGCCAAGGGGCTGGGGCCGGACGGTGGGCGGCTGACCGACCTCGCACGGGAGCTGGGGTTCGGGCGGGTGGCGGTCCTCAGCGGTCCCAACCACGCGGAGGAGGTGGGGCGGGGCCTGCCCGCCGCCACGGTGGTGGCGAGCGCGGATGTTGACCTGGCCCGCGCCGTGCAAGCCTCCCTCGTCTCCCCCACCCTGCGCGTCTACACCAGCCGCGACGAGGTGGGCGTGGAACTCGGCGGCGTGCTGAAGAACGTGATCGCCCTCGCCGCCGGAATGGGCGACGGGCTGCGGCTGGGGGACAACGCCAAGGCTGCCCTGATCACCCGTGGCCTGCGTGAGATGAGCCGTTACCTCGTCTCGCAGGGCGCCCACGAGGACACCGCCTACGGCCTGAGCGGGCTGGGGGACCTCGTCGCCACGGCCACCAGCCGCCACAGCCGCAACCGCGCGGCGGGCGAGGCCATCGCGCAGGGTGAGAATCCGGCGCAGGGGGGCAAGGTCGTGGAGGGCCTGCGGACGGCGGGGCTGCTGGAAGCCTGGGCCACCGCCCACGGCCACGACCTCCCCATCGTGCGGGCCGTCGCGCGGGTCACGTCGGGCGAATGGTCCCCGGATGTGGGTATTGCCAGCCTGATGGAACGGGACGCCAAGCCCGAAATCGAGGGGTGAGGTGACGCTGTTGGCGCGGGCGGAAATCTTCGCCCGGCCCCTCTACGCCGAGCCTGAACGGGCGTATCACACGGCTGGGCATGTGGAAGCTGTGCTGGACGCGCTCGCCTCGCGGGGGGCGCTGACTCCCACCCTCGCCCTCGCCGCGTGGGGCCACGACCTGATCTATGACCCCAGGGCCGGGGATAACGAGGCGCGGAGTGCGGCCCTGTTCGGGGAGTGGCTGACGGCGGAAGGCGCGGACGCGAGCCTGATCCGGGAGGTTCGGGCGCTCATCCTCGCCACCCGGCACACCGACCCACCCTCTACGCGGGAGGAGGGGGTGCTGGTCGACGCTGACCTGAGCATCCTCGGCGCGGACCCGGCCACCTTCGCCGCCTACGACCGGGCCATCCGGCAGGAATACAGCTTCGTCCCCGAGGAGGCTTACCGGACGGGGCGGGCGCAGGTCCTGCGGGGCTTTCTGGACCGCGAACGCATTTACACGACGCCGGAATTTGCGGAACTGGACGCCCAAGCCCGGACCAACCTCCGGCAAGCCCTGCGCGAGCTGGAACAGAAAAACCGCCCCTCGTGAGGGCGGTGTCTCCGGCTGCCGGGATCAGTCGGCGGCGCTGCCGTGCTGGCCGCCCTGGGGGGCCTGATCGGCGTCTTCCTTCTCGCGTTCGAGCTTGGCCTTGATCTTCTTCAGGCGGAAGCTCTCCTCGCGCTCGCGCTGATCAAGCACGCCGCGAATGAAGCGGATGTCGTCCTGAATGCCGGGAATCACGACCTGTTCGAGCGCGTTCACGCGGCGGGAGGTCTTCTTGATCTCCTCGCCGATGCGCCGCAGCTTGGTCTCGGTCGCGGCCACCTTCACGATGGCTTCGAGCACCCCGCCGAAGTCGGTCGCCGCCTGAATGGTCCGGGCGCCGACGTTAATCGGGCTGAAGTTGACCTGCTGCTGCCGCTCCGGGATGTTGATGCGCGGCACCTTCACCCCGTAGATGCTCTCGATCTGCATGTCGACCGCGTAGTCGCCGGCTCCGGCGAGGCTGAGGCTTTCGACCGCTTCGGGGCTGTCCCAGGCCTTGGCGCCGAAGAGGCTGGTGTAGGCGCCCTTGCTGACGCCCGCGAGCTGCTCGCGCGCCGCGAGCGCGTCCCGCACGAGCGCGAAGAACTCGCCGATCAGGGCGTCACGCTTGCGCTTGAGCAGGTCCGCGCCGCCGCTGGCCGTCTTGAGGCTGGCCTTGCTGGCGAGCAGGGCCGAGCGGGTGGGGCTGATCTGTCCTGCCATAGTTCACCTCCCTTGTGGGCCGAGTGTTCCGCGTGGCGGGGAGGGGAATCTACCCCTCCCCACACGTTCAGATGCGGTTGCCGCGCCACATCTCGTCGACCTTGGTGCCGTAGAACTTGTCGATGGAGTCGCGCGAAAGGCGGGTGAGCTGGCTCTGGGGCAGCTTCGAGAGGATGCCCCACGCGACGGTCAGGCTCTCCTCGATGGAGCGGTCCTGACCGCCCTGGCCGATGAAGTACGTCTCGAAATCGTCGGCGAAGCGCAGGTACAGCTTGTCGGTCTCGGTCAGCGCGTCCTCACCCGTGATCGCCACGAGCTTGCGCAGGTCGAGGCCGTTCGCGTAGGCCGCGAAGAGCTGGTCGGACACGTTCTTGTGGTCCGCGCGGGTCTTGCCCTTGCCGATGCCGTTGCCCTGAAGGCGCGACAGGCTGGGCAGCGGGTTGATGGGCGGGAAGATGCCCTTGGCGTTCAGGCCACGGTCCACCACGATCTGCCCTTCGGTGATGTACCCGGTCAGGTCGGGGATGGGGTGGGTGATGTCATCGTCGGGCATGGAGAGAATCGGGATCTGGGTCACCGAGCCCGGCTTGCCCTGCACCACGCCCGCCCGCTCGTAGAGGTTCGCGAGGTCGGTGTACATGTAGCCGGGGAAGCCGCGGCGACCGGGGATCTCCTCACGCGCCCCGCCGATCTCGCGCAGCGCCTCGCAGTAGTTCGTGAGGTCGGTCAGGATGACCAGCACGTGGTAGCCGTGCTCGAACGCGAGGTACTCGGCGGTCGTCAGCGCCATACGGGGGGTCAGCAGCCGCTCCACGGCGGGGTCGTCCGCGCGGTTGAGGAACAGCACCGAACGGGCCAGCGCCCCGGTGCGCTCGAACTCCTGGGTGAAGAACGAAACCTCGCGCTGGGTCAGGCCCATCGCGGCGAAGACCACCGCGAAGTCGCCCTCGTGCCCCGGCACCTTCGCCTGACGGGCGATCTGCGCGGCGAGTTCGTTGTGCGGCAGGCCCGAGCCGGAGAAGATCGGGAGCTTCTGGCCGCGAATCAGCGACGTGTTCACGTCAATGGTGCTGATCCCGGTCTGAATGAACTCCTCGGGCTTCTCGCGGGCGGCGGGGTTCATGGGCTGGCCGTTGATGTCCAGCCGCTTGTCCGCGACCACCTGCGGCAGCCCGTCGATGGGGCGGCCCAGGCCGTCGAAACGGCGGCCGATCATTTCCTTGCTCACGCCCAGGCGGGCCACGTCCTCGACGAGGCTCACCGAGGCGGTAGCGAGGTCGAGGCCACGGGTTTCCTCAAACACCTGAATGACGGCGTTCTCGGTGGAGACCGAGATGACCTGCCCGCCACGGGTGCGGCCGTTGCCGTCACGGATATCCACGATGGCCCCGTAGGCCAGGTCGGACGCCGCGTTCACGAACAGCAGCGGTCCGGAGATATAGGCGACGTCGTTGTATTCCTTTTTCAGGAGGGTCACGCGGTCACTCCCTTGGCAGCGTTCTTGAAGGTCACGTCGAGTTCATCCATCACGCCCTCGCCGTACGCCATGAATTCACCCTCGGCGACGTAGCGGGCGCGGGACAGCTTCTCGATGACGGGGTTCTGGATGATCTCGTCGATGGTGGCGCCGTTGCGGAGCGCGGCTTCCGCCTCGTCATAGAACTTCAGCATCATCTTCATCAGGCCGTAGTTCTTGGGCATGGAGGCCGAGGCGTCCACCGGGTCGAAGCCGTTTTGCTGGAGGAAGTCCTGCCTGAGCATGCGGCCCGCCTCGATGATCAGGCGCTCCTGGTCTTGCAGGGCGTCGGGGCCGACGAGCTGCACGACTTCCTGGAGGCTGGCTTCCTGCTGGAGCAGGTTGCCGATGCGCTGGCGCAGCTCGGGGAAGTCCTGGCCCACGTTCTCGCGGTACCAGCCGTCGAGGATGGGCGTGAACAGCGAGTACGAGCCGTTCCAGTTGATCGCCGGGAAGTGGCGGCGGCGGGCCAGCCCCGCGTCCAGACGCCAGAAGGCGCCGGTGATACGCAGGGTCGCCTGGGTGACGGGCTCGGACATGTCCCCACCGGCGGGCGACACCGCGCCGATCACGGACACGGCGCCGTCCTCCCCGGCCAGGGTCGTCACCGCACCCGCACGCTCGTAGAACGCGGCGAGCTTGGCGCCCAGGTAGGGCGGGTAGCCTTCCTCGGCGGGCATTTCTTCGAGGCGGGAGGAGATCTCGCGCAGCGCCTCGGCCCAGCGGGAGGTCGAGTCGGCCATCAGCGAGACCGAGTAGCCCTGGTCGCGGAAGTACTCGGCCAGCGTGATCCCGGTGTACACCGACGCCTCACGCGCCGCCACCGGCATGTTCGAGGTGTTGGCGATCAGGATGGTGCGGTGCATGAGGGGGCCGCCGGTCTTGGGGTCTTCCAGTTCCGGGAACTCGACCAGCACGTCGGTCATCTCGTTGCCGCGCTCGCCGCAGCCCACGTACACCACGATGTCGGCGTTGCCGTACTTGGCGACCGACTGCTGGGTCACGGTCTTGCCCGAGCCGAAGGGACCGGGAATCGCCGCCGCGCCGCCCATCACCAGCGGGAACATCACGTCGAGGATGCGCATCCCGGTGAGGAACGGGAGGCTGGGGTCGAGCTTCCTGGCCACCGGACGCGGCGCACGGACCGGCCAGTAGTGCGCGAGCCGGAGCTTGGTCCCGTCTTCCAGTTCGGCGATGGTGTCGTCGATGGTGTACTCACCGGCGTCGGCGACCCAGCGCAGACGGCCCTGCTGGTCGGGGGGCGTCAGGATCTTGTGGGTGAAGGAAAACTCGGGCACGGTGCCCAGGATGGTGCCGCCCTGCACGCTGTCCCCGGCCTGCACGGTCGGGGTAAAGGCCCAGCGCTGGGTGCGGTTGAGGCTGGAAACCTCGATGCCGCGGGCGATAAAGTCACCCGAAGCCTCGCGGATCTTGTCGAGGGGGCGCTGAATGCCGTCGTAGATGCCGTTGAGCATCCCCGGCCCCAGTTCCACCGAGAGGGGCAGCCCGGTGGTGACCACCGGCTCACCCACGGTCAGGCCCGAGGTGTCCTCGTACACCTGCACGAAGGCGGTGTCGCCGTCGAGGCGAATGATCTCGCCCACGAGGCGCTCCTTGCCCACGCGCACGATGTCGTACATCTTCGCGCCGTACATGCCCCCGGCGATGACGGCCGGTCCAGCAATGTTCTGCACGACGCCCTGCTTGGTCTGCGTCATTCTTTCTCCTTGGGAGAGGGGTGAGGCGTCAGGCGTCAGGGATCAGGAAATGATGGCCCTGACGCCCAAAACCCGGTCCCCACCACCTTAAAGCTTGATATCGAACCCGATGGTGTCCCGCACCAGCTTGCCCATGTACGCCTTGGCGTCCACCGTGTCGGTGGCAAAGGCGTCACGCAGGCTGGGAATGGGCAGCAGGATAGGCAGGTCGCGTCCGCGCATCACCCGCGCGGTGGCCGTCGCCGGATCGGGCACCAGACCGGTGTCCACGGCCACGAGGCCGTAACGGCCCTCCACGATCAGGCGCTCAAGGGCCGAGACTGCCTCGCCGGGCGTGGTCTCGATCACTTCGGCCCCCGCGAGGCGGTAGCCCGTCGCGGTTTCGGCGTCGGTGAGGACGGCCACCCGTTGGGTCTGAGTCCCGGTCATGCCTGCACCTCCCGGCGAATCTGCTCGGTGGGCAGGTTGTAGAACTTGCCGCGCCCGATCAGGCGGAGTTTGGCGATCTCAATTTCCTTGCGCCGCAGGAAGTCGAGGATGATGCCCACGCCTTCCACATCCGAAACTGCCACGTTGCGGGCGGTGCGGTCGAGCAGGGTGCGGGCCGCGACTTCCGCCTCCTCCAGCGAGGGGGCTTCCAGGATGGCCGCGATGTCCGCGCTGCCCCCGGCGTCCCCGCCCGCGAGCCGCGCGAAGCCGCCCGCGTCGAGGCTGCCCCCCGGCACGAAGAGGGCAGGATCGAGCGCCGCGCCCTGCGCCCGCGCGGTGCGGGCAATCAGGGCATTGGTCACGTCGATCTCGCGCGACAGGTAGCGGCGCAGGCTGAGTTCGCGGGCCACCTTGAGGGTGTGGCGGTAGTAGCCCTGGTCGAGCGCGACCTCGAGGTCAAGCAGCCGCCCGCCCCCCGCGTACGCCGAGGCCGCCGACCGGAAGGCCCGCGCGAGCGGGTGCCCGGTCACGGCGATGGCCGCCGCCGCGCTCGCGAGGTCGCTGCTCTGCGCCGCCGTCTGGAGGGCCGCCGGGCGCAGGGTGCCGCCGGGAATCAGGCCTTCCACGATGGCCTCGCCCCCGCGCCCGCCGACCAGCCCACGGGCGATGGTCTTGAGGTTGGCGAGGTCCCACTTCATCAGCAGGACTTCGACCTCGCGCCGGGCCTGCCCGTCCGCGAAACCCAGCACCCGCTGGGTGGTCGCGAACAGGTTCCGCGACAGCGCCCGGTCGAGTTCGGACAGGCCCGCGCCCTCGGCGGTCGCCTCGCGCAACTCGGAGGCGAACTCGGTCTCGGCGAGGACGCGCAGGAATTCCTGGTAGCTGCCCGCCGCGAGCGCCGAGTCAAGGGCGCGCCCGTCCAGCAGCTTGGTCCGCATCACGCGGACGCGCGTGTTGATGTAAGCGTAGTCGTCGGGCATCAGTCGGGTCCTTATTCCCCGGCGAGCAGGCGGCTGACCTGCGGCGCCAGTTCCGCGCGGACCCGCTCCAGGCGGCCCGGCAGCGTGTTGGTGATCCCGCTCTTGCCGCCGCGGGCCACGACCCGCACCCCGCCCTGAATGCCCGGATTGGCCCGGACCGGCAGGTCGGTGACGAGGTCCTGCGCCAGCGCGAGGTCCTGCGGGCTCACTTCCACGGCCTCGGCGTCGGGAATCGCCTGACGGGCCTGCGCGAGCAGCCGGGCCAGAATCTCGCGGTACTCGGGCAGCCCGGTGATGTCGCGCAGTTGCGACTCCACGAGTGCGTACACCTGCGAGAGGCCCTGCTCGCCCGCCGTAAGCCGCGCGGCATTGAGTTCGAGGTCAGCGGCCGAGCGGGCGCGGACCAGTCCGGCCTGACGCTGGGTGTCCAGGGCGCGGGCGCGGCTCTCGACGAGCGCCTGAGCCCGTTCCTGGGCCTGCGCCAGGATCTGCCCGGCGCGGTCACGGGCCTCGGCGCGGATGCGCTCGATCTCGCCCTGCGCCTCGTGTTCGAGAAGCTTGTCGAGGGCCATGTCAGATCAGGAACAGCGCGAGGAAGCCGAAGATGACGAGGGTTTCGGGAATCAGGAAGTACAGCAGCAGCGAGCCCGCCTTGCTGGGGTCCTCGGCCACGGCGCCCACCAGGCTCGAGCCGATGCGGGCCTGCGCCAGACCGGTGCCCACCGCGCCCAGACCCAGGGCCAGGCCCTTGCCGACGGCGATCAGGCCTTCCTGGCTGGAGTTGCTGGCGGCCTCGGCGGCCTCCTGGGCCAGACCGCTGCTGGCGAGGGCGAAGACGAGGGACGCGAGGACGATCTTGTTGTACTTGGTCATGGGCAACTCTCCTGGGTTATTTGGCCTGCCCCTGTGCAGGGCTGAGGCGGCGAAGGGGGTTGTAGGCGGGGCTGGTCTCGGCGTTGAAGCCGGTCGGGTTGAGGAACTCGACCATGTGCAGACGCAGCGGCTGGATGATGTGGCCGATCAGGGTCAGCGCCAGCACGAAGAAGTGCAGCACCGCCCCCACCAGGATGCCCAGGATGATGCCCAGGAATCCGATGTTCTCGTAGAGGCTCCAGCCCAGATCGGTGCAGAGCTTGGCGAGGATGGCCGACACCAGCCCGACCGCAAAGATACGGGCGTAGCTCACGACCGAACCGCCCTGGCTCATCAGTTCGATGGGCAGCAGCGGGTAGTGCTTGATCACGCGCAGGTAGCCGATGATGAACAGGGCGAAGCCCAGAATCATCAGCCAGACCAGCGGGTTGGTAAGGTCGGTCAGGAGCGAGAAGTCCTGCGCGGCACGCGAGATGAAGGCCAGCAGGATCAGCGCCCCCACCCCACCGAACAGGGCGATTCCCTCCCAGGTGTGCACCGGGTCACGGTGCTTGATGCCCTGCTGCACGCGGATGCCCCAGCCCCACAGGACCTGAAGGACCCCGAACAGCAGCGCGAACACCAGCGCGACGTTGGCGAAGTACTCGGTTTCCAGACGGGGGAAGACGATGGGGATCAGGCCGCTGTAATAACCTTCCCGCAGCCTCTCGGCCTCGACCGGGAAGGTCAGGCCCGTCCAGCCCCACAGCCGGTCGAGCAGGCCGGGATTGATGTAGAAAAAGTGCATGTGCTCCAGCAGGGTGCCGAAGAACTCGCCCGTCAGGAAGCCCCACAGGATGCTCCAGCCCGCCATCACGTTGGTGACGAAACCGAGGTCGCGCAGGGTCGCGGGCGGCACGTAAGCCCCGAAGAAGCTGAGGTCCCAGCCTTCGTTGCGCCGCGCCTTGCCCAGCAGCCACAGGCCGAAGAGCAGGAACAGCAGCCCGTACCCGATGTCCGCGATGATGATCCCGAAAAACAGCGGGAAGAACAGCGCGATGACCCAGGTGGGGTCGAAGGAGCCGTAGCGGGGCAGGCTCATCAGCCCCATGACGAGCTGGAAGGGCCGCACGTAGCCGTTGTTCTTGAGCTGCACGGGCACCGCGTGGTCGTGGTGCTCGTCCACGGGGTGAAGCTCGTAGGCCACCGCGTCCCCGAAGCGGCCCAGCGCCGCCGTCAGGGCAGGCACCCGGTCGACCGGGACGTAGCCCTGCATCGCGAGACTGTACTTGCCCCGCGCAGAGACGGCCCGCACGTCGTGAATGGCGACCCGGTCTTTCAGGGCGTCGCGCACGGCGTATAGCACGGGGCCGTGGGTGCGGGCCAACGCCTCGCGCTGCTCGCCCAGCTGGCGCTGACGCTCGGGACCTTGCTGCCGGATCTGGTCGAAGGCGAGGGCAGCTTCGGACAGGCTCATGCTGTCGAAGCGTCCCGGCAGCCGCAGTTCGCCCAGCCGCACGCGCGAGAGCGCCGCGCGCGCCGCGTCCCGGTCCCCGCGCAGCACGGCGATCAGCCCGACCCGGTTGGGTCCGGCCACGTCGGTGGCGAGCGCGTAGCGGTCTTTCAGCGTGCCCTGCAGGGCCGCTTCCAGTTCCGCGAGGTTGTCGGTGGGCTGCAGCAAGAAGGGCACCACCGTCAGGCGGCGGCTGCGGTCCACCCCCCCGGAGAGCCGGGCGAGGGTCCGCACCGCGTCCCCGTAGGCAGCTTCCGCGTCGAGGTCCGCCTGCAGCTCCTGCCGCTGGCGGGCGAGCGCCGAGACCGGCCCGGCCGCTTCCTCGACCACGCGCTCCCAGTCCTCCTGCGGGGGCAGGGCGGCAGGAGCGGGACGGTAGGCCCCGAGTTCGGCAATGGTGCTGTCGGCGCGGGCGAGCAGTCGCTCGTCTTCCCGGCGCGACTGCGCGTCCTGCCCGGCGAGCGACCCCGTCGAGAGCGGCCCTCCGGTGATGGGCTTGAGGTGCAGCACCCCGGCGTCTTGCAGCGCCGTGATGACCGCCTCGCTGCCGCGCTGGCGGGTGGCGATCACGACCTGCTGCATGGGGTTGATCACGGCAGCACCGCCCTCAGGATCAGTTCGGCGGCCTGCTGCACGCGGGTGCTCGCCCGCTCGCGGGTCGCTTGTGCTTCGGCTTCGGCGCGGGCGCGGGCTTCCGCGCGGATGCGCTCGGCCTCACTGCCCAGCTCCTGATCGTGCTGCGCCTGCATCTGCGCCGCGCGGGCCTGCGCGTCCGCGAGGATGCGGGCCGCCTGAGCCTCGGCCGCTTCGACCTCGCGCCGCGCTTCCTCGCGGGCCGCTTCGATCTGCGCGTCCAGGGCTGCCTCGCGACTGGCCAGTTCACTCAAGACTCGACTTGAGACGTCCAACTCCCTCCTCCTTTCCCTTCGTGGCCCAGCCCACCCGTGCGAAAGCCCCGTCCGTCAGGGCGGGTTCCGGGGGGTGCTCTGGAATGCGGTTGGTGGCCCGACTGTAGGTTAATCTGCTGTCAGACTCGCGGCCCATCCTAACACAGGCTTCATTCTGCTCCCGGAGGGCAAGCGTCCCGCCCGCCCACCCCGCTACAGGCAAGACCCGCCCCCACGCGGTGAGGGCGGGCCGCTTCGGCAAAAAACGGTGAGGAGAGGTCAGGGGGAGAGGCTCGCGCCGCTCAGTCGCCGCCCACGAACACCGGGGACCCCAACCCACCGTCGGCCTCACGGTAGCCCTGCTCGCTGTGGGCGCTGAGGTCCATGCCGCCGACCTCCTGCTGGGGGGGGACGCGCAGCGGGATCAGCACACCGACCAGCCGCAGCAGCACGAAACTGCCCAGGCCGGTCAGGGCCACGCTGGCGACCACGCCGACCAGTTGAATCAGCAGTTGCGGCCCCACGGCCTCCCCGCTGCCGGTGGTCCAGGCCAGGGCCCCGGTGAGCAGCGCCCCCACGATGCCCGCGACCCCGTGGCAGGCGAACACGTCGAGGGCGTCGTCGGCCCGCAGGCGGCGCTTGGCCTGCACCGCCCAGAAGCTCGCGGTCGCGCCCAGCGCCCCGATCACGAGCGCGGCCCAGGGGGTCACAAAGGCGCACGCGGGCGTGATCGCCACCAGCCCGACGACCAGCCCAGTCGCCGCGCCCACGGCGGTGGGCTTGCCGGTGCGGCTCGCCTCCCAGCCCAGCCAGGTCAGCAGCGCAGCGGCGGGCGCGACCAGGGTGGTGAGCAGCGCCAGCGCGGCCGTCTGGTTCGCGGCCAGGGCGCTGCCCGCGTTGAAGCCCATCCAGCCGAACCACAGCAGCCCCGCGCCCAGCAGCACGAAGGGAACGTTGTGCGGCACGTGCGCCGCGCGGGGATAGCCCAGGCGCGGCCCCAGCACCCACGCCGCCACCAGCGCACTGACCCCCGCCGCGATGTGGATAACCGTGCCGCCCGCGAAGTCCAGCGCCCCGAGCTGAAAGAGCCAGCCGTCGGCGCTCCAGACCCAGTGGGCCAGCGGCGCGTAGATCAGCAGGCTCCACAGCCCCCCGAACAGCAGGAAGGCCCCGAAGCGCATCCGCTCGACCACCGCCCCGCTGATCAGCGCGAGCGCGATGATGGCGAACATCGCCTGGAAGGCCGCGAACACGGAGGAGGGGACGGTGCCGGTCAGGGTCCCAGTCAGGCCCTCCAGCCCCAGGTTGCCCAAACCCCCGATCAAGGCCCCCCCGCCCTCGCCGAACGCCAGGGTGTACCCCGCCAGCGTCCACAGCACGCCCACCAGCCCGATGGACGCGAAGCTCATCATCATGGTGTTCAGCACGCTGGCCGAGCGGCTCAGGCCCCCGTAGAAAAAGGCCAGCCCCGGCGTCATCAGCAGGACCAGGGCCGCCGACACCAGCATCCAGGCGGTGTCGCCGGAGTCGGGAGCGGCGGCGGGAGCCTGCGCGAGGGCGCCGCCCCCCAGCAAGAGCAGCAGCAGTGCGGACCTCAGCGGCGCGGCGGTCATCCGGCCCCCCCCACCGCGACCGGCGTGAGCTGACGCTCGGTGACGGGCGTGAGGGCCGCCCCGTCCTCCTCACCCGTGCGGATGCGGACCACGCGCTCCAGCGGCTGCACGAAGATCTTGCCGTCACCGACCTCCCCGGTGCGGGCGCCTTCACAAATCGCGCGGATCGCCGCCTCCGCGAAGGCGTCGCTGACCGCCATGCGGAACTCCACTTTCTCGCGGAACTCGATCATCACCTGGGTGCCCCGGTAGTGCTCGACGATCTCCTGCTCGCCGCCGTGGCCGGACACGCGGCTCAGCGTCAGCCCACTGATCCCCGCCCGAAACAGCGCCTCCTTGACCTGCCCCACCCGCTCGGGGCGCACAACCGCCGTGATCAGTTTCATGCTGGCTCCTTGTCGGCGCACAGGGGGTCCAGAAGCCTGCCCACCTGACCCCAGCGTAGGCGCATACACTCCCAGCGTCAACGGCCTAACTGCAAATTGTCCAGACTTTTACAGACGATCTGCGGATATTTTCGCAAAATTTTCCAAATATTCGCCTATTAAGGCGAAACGTTACCGAATAGGCGAACAAGTTGCGGACCGGGCACAGCCCCTCGGCTCGCCGGGCGACAGCAGAAGGGAGAGGCCCCAAGACCTCTCCCCGGCTTCAGGGCTCAGGAGGAAGTGGCCTGGCGCCCCCGCACCCGCGTCCACAGCCGCGCCGCAAAGATCAGCACCCCTGCCAGCCCCAGCACCGCGAGCACCGGCGCAAAAACCGCCAGCACGCTCAGGCCCAGGCTGGCCCCGTCCTCGGCCGCGCTGAGGACCGGGTTGGCGACACCGCCCGTCGTGGCGGTGGCGACCGGGCGCACGGCGGCGCGGGTCGCGTGGACTCCGCCCGCCACGACAAAGCCCAGCGCAAGGCTCAGCGCCGGGGGCACCTCGGCCACGCCCGTCTGTGCGGCGAAGAGAATTGCCCCTGCCGCCGCGTTCACCACCCCGCCGACGAGGTGCAGCGCGTGGTCCACACCGGGGATCTTGTCCCCAACGAAGTCCAGCAGCCCCAGCACTCCGATGCCCAGCAGTACCCAGGGATTCGCCAGCAGGTCGAAGGGGGCGGCAAGGTCCAGCGCCCCGAACCGCGCGAGCAGCCCCACGAGCAGCAGCGGGATGGAGGCATTCAGCCCCGCCGCCCCCGACAGGCCCAGCGAGGACAGCAGACCGGAGAGAAGTTCCATACCATTCCATACGCGGCCCGCCCCGGCGGGTTGCACGGGGCGGGCCATGTGGGTGGACCAGAGTCAGCGCAGATAGGCGACCAGGAGGTCCACCCCGGCCCGCAGGTCCGTCTCGTGAACGGCTTCCACAATGGTGTGGATGTACCGCGTCGGCAGGCTGAGGGTCAGGGTGGGCACCCCCGCCCGCGTGCGCTGGATGGCCGCGCCGTCGGTGCCTCCCAGCGCGAGCACTTCCATCTGATAGGGAATGCCTTCCTTCTCCGCGAGGTCCACGAACTCGTCCACCAGCCAGCGGGTCGAGATCATGGTGGAGTCGAAGACCTTGATGCCGATGCCCTCGCCCAGCCGGGTGACCGCCTCGTCGGGGCCGACGCCGGGGGTATCAACCGCGAGCGTCACGTCTAGGCCGATGCCCAGGGTCGGCTCCACGCCATACGCCGCGACGATGGCTCCGCGCAGGCCGACCTCCTCCTGCACGCTGAAGACGGCGACTACGTCGTGCCGGGGGCGCGTCTCCCGGAAGGCCCGCAGCACTTCCAGTTGCAGGAAGACGCTGGCGCGGTCGTCCATCGCCTTGCCCACCGTCATCGCGCCGACCTGCCGGGCGGTCTGGTCGAGGGTCACCATGTCCCCGACCCGCACGCGGCCTTTGATCTCGTCCGCGCCCAGGCCGAGGTCGACGAAGAATTCCTTGACCTCGGGGACCTTCTTGCGGTCTTCCGGGGTGGCGATGTGGACCGGACGACCGCCGGGGGTCAGCAGGCCGGGGAGCGTGCCGCCGCGCGTATGCACCGTGACGTTGCGGGCGAACAGGTTGCGGGTGTCGAAGCCGCCCAGCGCCTGCACCCGCAGGAAGCCCTTCTCGTCGATGTACCGCACCAGGAAGCCGATCTCGTCCATGTGGGCGCTGAGCATCACGCGCTCGCGCTTCCCACCGGCCTCCTCGCGCCCGCGCTTCAGGGCGATCACGTTGCCCAGGGCGTCCACCCGCACCTCGTCCACCAGCCCTTCGAGGTCGGAGAGCACGAAGTCGCGCACGGCGTCTTCCTGACCGGGTACGCCGTTCAGGTCGGAGAGGTGGCGCAGGACATCCAGCCTTAGTTCAGTTGTGGTCATGCGGGTCAGGATACGCCGGGGTCCGAGGCCGCGCCGGAGGTGGTCGGCTCGGCGGGACGCTCCGGCACAGGCTCGGGTTTCGGGCGGAGGTCGGTGCTGTTGAAGCGGCCCTGCGCCTCGGCCAGCCCGGACTCGGCCCAGACCTCCACCGCGTCGGCGCCCAGCCGGACGAGTTCGGCCAGCGTCCCCGCCTCCTCCTCGCGCCACCGGCTCAGCACCCAGTCCGCCGGGTCCCAGCCCGCCGGGGGTCGGGAGATGCCGATTTTGAGGCGCGGGAACCCTTCAGTCCCCAGCACCCGGATCAGGTCGCGCACCCCGTTCTGGCCGCCATGCCGCCCGCCGGGGCGCAGCTTCAGCAGGCCAAAGGGACTATCCAGATCGTCCTGCACGGCCAGCACTGCCTCCGGCTCCAGCTTGTAGAAGCCGACGAGGGGCGCGACCGCCTTGCCCGACGCGTTCATGAAGGTCTGTGGCTTGACCAGCAGGACCTTCGCGCCGGGCGCCGGACCCACCCGCACCTCCGCAATATGCGCGTCTTTCTCCTTGCGCCACGCGGCTCCCCAGCGCCGCCCCACCTCGTCCACGACGAGCCAGCCGACGTTGTGGCGGGTCCGCTCGTACTGGCTGCCCGGATTGCCCAGCCCCACGACAAGCTTCAAGGGTCAGGCCTCCAAACTGTTCAGCGTCTCGCGCCAGCGGGCCTCGGTTTCGCGCACGCGGGCCTCACCACGGGCGCGGGTGTACCCGGCGCGGAAGTCGGCAAAGCGGGTGTCCGTCTCCGCAAACAGGAGGCCCAGGGCCTGCCGCACGTCGGCCACGTTCTGGGGGGTGAGGGTGGTGTCTTTGGCGTCCAGCACCTCGTCCAGGGTCGCCATCAGGCCGGAGAGGGGCCGCAGCCACTGGAAGGACGGGTGGTTGATGACCAGGGAATACAGCTCAAAGGGACCCTTGACCGGGCCGTGCAGGAACTCGTACTCGCCCTTGGCGAAGTCGAGCAGGGCCGAATGGAAGTGCCGCAGGGCTGTTGCCAGCGCCGTGAGCCGGGTGCGAACCGCCGCGTCGGAAGCCGTCATGCGCCGAGGGTAGCAAGTGCGGCGAGGTCGGCCCGGTCCTTCTCTCTTAATTCCACCCCATAGAAGGCGGCCACAACGCCTTTCATCGCGCGGTGCCCGGCGGGGGTGAGGGTGAGCACGCGGACCCCCGCCCACTCCACCGCGTGGGGCGCCAGGAATTCGGTGGGCCAGACGATGGGGGCGAGTTCGCCCACCGTGCGCGGCGGGTCCACGTCGTCCCGGATGGGCACGAGGTCCACCAGCAGGTCGTCCCGGCGGTAGAACGCGTCCCCAGTGGCGAGTGAACCGTGCGCGTGGGTGAAGCCCAGGCCCTCCAGCACGGCGACGGCCCGCGCTCCATGGGCCTCCCGCACCAAAAAGTCAATGTCGTCGTGGGGGCGGACGTTCCCGCCGCACAGCACTTCCACCGCCTGCCCGCCGATCAGCCAGCAGGTGACCCCAGCCTGCGCGAACGCCTGAATGAGGGGAAGGGTGTCGGGGTGCAGCACGGGGCGAACTCTAGCAAGCCCCCTCCCCTACCAGCCCCACGTTCCCGGCTCGCCCTTGAACGGCCCTACCACGTCGGGCGTGATCCAGCCCCCGTAGAAGCCGCCCGGCTGCGGGGTCACGCGCACCCCGTCCACCCGGCACTCGTCCATGCGGCCCGCGTAGACGGCGATGTGTCCGGCGATGGGTGCGAAGGCGGGCGTGGGCCGCTCGTAGCTCCAGCCCGCGCTCCCCGCCACCTTGTCACCGACCGAGAGCGTCCAGTACGACGCCTCGCCCTTCCACTCGCAGACGCTGCCGCCGGGAGCCGGGGACAGCACGCCGGGCCGGAACGCTTCGCGGGGCAGGTAGTAGGTGGGCGGGTGGCTGGTTTCCAGCACGCGGTAGGCGTCGGTTGTCTCGGCGATCTTCTCGCCGCCCAGCCAGATTTCCACCGTCCGGGCGGTGCGCTCCAGCCGGGGCGGGCGCGGGTAGTCCCAGACACTCTCCTGACCGGGACCGGGGGGAAGGGGCTGTGGGCGCGGCATGGCGGCAGTGTGACGCCCCGCGCGGCCGGAGGCTGTGGGTTGCCTTGCCCTTCCGGTACCCTGACCCATGACCACCCCCAACCTGCCGGACGCGGAGACGCCCGAACTGGAGGGCACCGTCAACCTCGCGGACATAGAGACGTTGGGCCGTTCCCGGCTGGACCGCAACGCGCTGGAGTATTACGCGAGCGGCGCGAACGACGAACTGACCTTGCGCGAGAACCGCGCCGCCTTCGCCCGGCTGAAGCTCAGGCCCCGCGTGCTGGTGGACGTGTCGAATGTGGACGCGCGGACCGAGGTGCTGGGGCTGCCCCTGCGCTCGCCGGTCGGCATCGCCCCCACCGCCTTTCACGGCCTCGCGCACCTGGACGCGGAGGTCGCCACCGCGCGGGCGGCGGCCTCGGCGGGGAGCGTGATGACACTCTCCACACTGAGCAACACCCCGATCGAGGAGGTCGCGGCGGCGGCGGGCGGGCGCTTCTGGTTCCAGCTTTACCTCTACACCGACCGCGCCCTGAGCGCCGAGATCGTGCGGCGGGCAGAGGCGGCAGGGGCGCGGGCGCTGGTGCTGACCGTGGACGCCCCCTTCCTGGGCCGCCGGGAGGCGAACGAGCGCCACCGCTTCGCCCTGCCGCCCCACCTGCGGGTGCCCAACGCGGGGAGCCGGGAGCGGCTGGCGCAGATGGAATCGGAGAGCGGGTCGCAGCTCGTGAACTACTTTCAGGGTCTGATTGACAAGACCTTCACCTGGGCCGACCTCGCTTGGCTGCGCGGGCAGACTTCGCTGCCCATCGTCCTGAAGGGCATCCTGACCGCCGAGGACGCCCGCCTCGCCGCCGAGCACGGTTGCCACGTCTGGGTGAGCAACCACGGGGGGCGGCAACTCGACACCGCTGTCTCCTCCATTGAGGCGCTCCCCGAGATCGCGGACGAGGTGGGCGGCGAGGTGGAGGTCTACCTCGACGGCGGCGTCACGCGCGGCACCGATGTGGTCAAGGCGCTCGCGCTGGGGGCCAGGGCGGTCTTCGTGGGTCGGCCTGCCCTGTGGGGCCTCGCGGCGGGTGGAGAGGCAGGCGTGCGCCGAACGCTGGACCTGCTGCACGACGAGGTGCGGCTGGCGCTCGCGCTGTGCGGGAAGCAGAACGTGGGGCAGGTGGGGCGGGAACTGGTGCGGCTCTAAACGCCACGCCTCCCACTCCCGACACTGGTGGGTCAATTTGACAGGTAGCTGTCAAACTTGTAGGCTCGTCTCCCATGACCCCACTCACGGCGGAGGGAGCCGCCTTCACGGAGTTGCTGCTGGAAATCTTTCGCCTGCACGGGCGGCTGCTGGAGGCGGGCGACCGCCTGACTTCTCCGCTGGGCCTCACGAGTGCCCGCTGGCAAGTCCTCGGCGTTGTGGAGCACGGCCCCGTCACGGTCTCTGAGATTGGCCGGGTGATGGGACTGGCCCGGCAGAGCGTGCAGCAGCAGACCGACGCCCTGGAAAGGGAGGGCTTTGTGACCTACGTGGAGAACCCCCGGCACCGCCGCGCCCGGCTGGTGCAGCTCACCCAGAAGGGAGAGCAAGCCGCCGCCGCCCTCATTCCCGCCCAGGCGCAGTGGGCCAACCGGATCGGTCAGTCCGCCTCGTCCCCTGAGCAGCTTCAAGCCGCGCTGGACACCCTGCGGCTCCTCACCGCACGGCTGGAACGGGACGCTGACTCTGACGCCTAACCCCCTTTCCAGGAGGACCACCCATGCACATCACCCAGTCGGCCATCTCGCTCAACGTGCCGGACGTTCGCGCCTCCGCCGAGTTCCTGAAACGGCACTTCGGCTTCGTACAGGAGATGAACTACGAGGGCGTCGCATCCCTGACCCGTCCCGACGCGGGCTTCAACCTGATCTTCCTCCAGACGGGCCTGTCCACCTTCAAGCCGCCCCAGATTGCCGGAAGCGCCGGGCAGGGGCTGCTGGTGGTGTTCGTGGTGGACGAGATCGACGCCGAGTACGAGCGGCTTCAGGCAGAAGGCGTGCCCGTGGTCACTCCCATCGAAACCGAGCCGTGGGGCGAGCGGTACTTTCAGGTGTCGGACCCCAACGGCGTGATCCTGCAACTGGTGCAGTGGGTCACGCCACCGGACGAGACGTGGGCATCGTGACCTGTTAGTCCCGCTTCCCACGCGGCTTGGGCCACGCCACGGTGGACCACAGCGCCCACAGCACCAGCAGCGGCTGGAAGAAGAGGCGGTTGAGTCGCGCCTGATCGGTGTTCAGCCCGAAGGCGTCCGTGCGGGTCACGTACTGCGAGATGTTGCCGGGAAAGATGGCGACGAAGAAGGCGGCGGCCACCCACCCCACCGTCCGGCGCTGGCGCGGCAGGGCGATCAGCGCGGCACCCAGCCCGATCTCGACCACGCCGGAGGCGAGCACCACGAAGTCCTTGTCCAGCGGCAGCCACTCGGGCACCTGGGCCTGAAACTCCTGGCGCTGCGTAGTCAGGTGCCCGGTTCCGGCGCCGATCAGCGCCAGCCCCAGCAGCCAGCGGGCGACGTGGCGCGGCCAGGACAGGCGGCTCACGCGGCCACCTCCACCCGGTCCACCTTGCGGCGAGGACGGCGCACCCGCAACGTCTTCTCGCTGTCCAGCATCCGCTTCAGGGCGGCTTCCGAGCGGGTCAGGCCTTCCAGATCGGCCTCGGGGCGGCCTGCGCGGGGTTCGTAGTCGTCGAGCACTTTGCCCTCCTGGTAGCGGTCGAAGATGACCGGGCAGATGTAGCTGCCGCGCGTGACGGCGGGCGTGTTGCCCAGGTCGGCCGCCACAAACTTCACGCACTCTACCAGCGTCCGCCGGGCCTGCCGCTCGGACTCGGGCGGCCCCGCTTCGGCCAGGAACTCGGCAGCCACCAGCGTTCCGCCCCAGGTGCGGAAGTCCTTGGCGGTGAAGGGACCGATCACGTCGCGCAGGTAGGCGTTGAGGTCGTGGGCGCGGACGCGCGAGCGCACCTCATCCTCCACGCTCTGAAAGAGCCAGGGGCCGGGCAACGCGAGCAGGCGCTCCACGTTCGTCGCCAGGGTGCGGTCGCGCACCGTCTTTTCCTGAAGGATGGAGTGCTTGCCCTTGAAGCGGAACTGCACGGCACTGCCCTCCACCCTCACGTGCCGCTGGCGCAGGGTGGAGAGGCCGTGCGTCTTGTGGGCGCGGGCGTAGGTGTCGCTGCCGACCCGGAAGTGCGCGACGTGCAGCACCCGCGTCATCACCGCGAGCACCTTGCGCCGGGGCAGCCCGGAGAGGCGCAGGTCCGCCGACGTGACGGTGCGGAGGGTGGGCAGGGCCTCGGCGAACCGCGCCAGCCGTTGCCACTTTTTCAGCGCCCCCGCCTGCATGAAGTCGGGGTGGTAGCGGTACTGGAGCCGCCCCGCCGCGTCGCGCCCGAAGGCCTGCAACTCGGCGTCCGGGTCGGGCGAGACGTACACGCCCTCGTAGGCGGGCGGCACGGCCAGCGACGCGATGCGGGCCAGCCCGTCGGCGTCGGTGTACTCCTCCCCGTCCGGCCAGAAGTAGCGGAACTCGGTCGGCTTCTCCCCCTCCCGGCGGAGGTACTCGTCTTGCAGGATGCTGGTGCGGCTCGTCATGGCCGTCAGGATGGGCAGATCAGGGGCAGGCGGGCTGTCCGGCAGGCTGCAATCCGGCTTGAGACAGACTGAATGTGGCGGGGGAGGCTCACTCCTCGGCCTGCATCGGCAGTTGCCAGTCAATCGGCGTCTGCCCGGACTCCTCCAGCGCCGCGTTGACCCGCGAGAAGGGCCGCGTCCCCATGAACTTCGCCACGCTGAGGGGGCTGGGGTGGGCGGATTCGATGATGACGTGCTGGGTGTTCGTCACCAGCTTCGCCTTCTTGCGGGCGTAGGCGCCCCATAGCACGAAGACCACCCGCGACTCCTTCGCGTTCACGTGGCGAATCACGGCGTCGGTGAAGCTCTCCCAGCCTTTCCCCGCGTGGCTGTTCGGTTCGCCCTGGCGCACGGTGAGCACGGCGTTGAGCATCAGCACGCCCTGTTCGGCCCAGTGCCGCAGGTAGCCGTGGCGCGGCGGCTGGAAGCCCACGTCGGCCTGCAACTCCTTGTAGATGTTCGCCAGGCTGGGAGGCGGGCGCACGCCGGGCCGCACGGAGAAAGCGAGGCCGTGCGCCTGACCGGGGCCGTGGTAGGGGTCCTGGCCCAGGATAAAGACCTTCACGTCCTCCAGCGGCGTGAGGCGCAGGGCGTTGAACACGTCGGGCGCGGGTGGAAAGACGGTGTGCGTGCGGCGTTCCTCCACCAGAAAGTCCTTGAGCGCGTGGAAGTACGGCGCGGCGAACTCATCATGCAGGGCGTCGCGCCACGAGTCGGGCAGCCCCGCCGGAATCAGGGGCTTGGGGGCTTCGGGCGTGGTGCCGAAGAGGTCGGGCTGGTCGGTCATGGGGGGCTTCCTCCGGGGGGTGGACTGGGGCGGCCGAACGGGCTTGGGGGGCAGACCCCGCGCCACGCGCTCGGCTCGCAGCACCGCCTTCTTGCGGCTGCCGTGCCGGTGGTACACGCGCCGGGCCTCGGCCTCGAAGGTCGCACTCTCCCGCGCAGCATAGATTCTGGCCCGCGCGGCGGCCCCCGCCTTTCCTTCATCCACGACGGGCGGCGAGTAGCTCAGCCGGGTCGCCCCGCTCCACTCCCAGGGGGCGTGCAGAAAGTCGCCGGGCACGTCCGCGAGTTCGGGCACCCAGCGGCGGATGAACACCCCATCCGGGTCCTGCTCGCGGGCCTGCCGGGTTGGGGAGTAGATGCGGACGCGGTTGATGCCCACCGTGCTGCTCTGCATCTGCATCTGCGACCAGTGGATGCCGGGTTCGTTGTCCAGCCACTGCCGCGCCAGAAAGAGGCCGGTGGGCCGCCAGTGCAACCACAGGTGCTGCGAGGCGAAGGAGACGAGCATGGCCCGCATGCGGAAGTTCAGCCAGCCCGTCTCCCGCAGCATTCGCACGCAGGCGTCCACGAGGGGATACCCCGTCTGCCCGTGCGCCCAGCGGTCGTAAAAGTCCGCGTTCCAGCCGGGGTCGCCCACGTCCGGGCGCAGGCCGTCAAAGGCGCGGTTGAGGTTGCGGAACTCCATCTCCGGCTCGGATTCCAGCCGCTGGATGAAGTGGCAGTGCCAGTGCAGGCGGCTTTCATAGGAACGCAGGGAGCGCACCCAGCGTTCGTCGGCGTCGGGGTCGCCCTTGACCGCCGCCAGCCGCTGCCGGGTCGCCTGCACCACCTCGCGCAGCGACACGGTGCCGAAGGCGAGCGGGGCCGAGAGGCGCGAGCAGCTTTCCTCGGCGGTCAGCGGGCTGCTCATCTCGCGCATGTAGTTCACGCCGCGCACGGTCAGGAAGCTCTCCAGCGTGGCGCGGGCGACGCGCTCGCCGCCGGGGGGGATGGTCTTGTCGTTGGCGGGGACGCCCAGCTCCGCGTGGGTGCAGAGGCCACCGGGCGGGAGGTCGGTGCCCCGCAGCACGGTGGGCACGGGCACGACCGGGGCGGACATCCGTTCCTCCCAGATGTCGGCCCAGCCGTCTCGGTCGCGCAGGCGGCGCACCACGCCCGTCTGCGGCAGCTCCACGAAGGACACCCCCCGCTCCCGCGCCCAGGCCCGCACCCGGCGGTCGCGCTGGAAGCTGACCATGTTGCCCGTCTCCTCGTGCGCCCACAGGCCGCCGATGGGGACGAGTTCGGACAGCTCCTCCAGCACGGCGACCGCCTCGCCGCGCCGGAGCACCAGCCCCGTGCCCAGCGCCCGCAGCCGCCCGTCCAACTCCGCGAGGCATTCATTGAGGTAGGTCAGGTGGTGCCCGGCGAACTCCTCGTGGTGCAGTTGTTCCGGCTCGTAGAGGTAGAGCGGCAGCACCGGCCCCCGCGCGGCCGCCTCCGCGAGCGGGGCGTGGTCGTGCACGCGCAGGTCCTTTTTGAACCACACGACTTGAACGGGCGGACCAGCGAGCGGACGGGGCATCGGGGTCAGTCTGGCTCAGGCGGGGGCGGCTGGCTGTGGGGTTGGCGGCAAAAGACCCCTCACCCCCTTGCTTCGCAAGGCCCCTCTACCCTGGGGAGAGGGGTAAAAAAAACCCTCTCCGGGGGAGAGGGCCTCGCGCAGCGAGGGGTGAGGGGTCCCTACACCCCCAGCCGCCCCGCCACCGCCTTCACCACGGGCGAGCCGTCTGCGCCGTCGAAAGCGTCGATCTCCTCAATAAAGCGGTCAAACAGGTAACGGCTATCGTGCGGCCCCGGCGAGGCTTCCGGGTGGTACTGCACCGAGAAGACGGGGTAGCGGCTGTGCGCCATGCCCTCCAGCGTGCCGTCGTTGAGGTTGACGTGCGTGGCGACGAAGGCCCGGTCGGGAATGGACGCGATGTCCACCGCGTAGCCGTGGTTTTGCGAGGTGATCTCCACGTTCCCGGTGAGCAGATTCTTGACGGGCTGGTTGCCGCCCCGGTGCCCGAACTTCATCTTGAACGTCTGGCCGCCCGCCGCGAGGCCCAGAATCTGGTGCCCCAGGCAGATGCCGAAGGTGGGCAGCAGGCCCATGAGTTCCCAGGCGGTCTTGTGCGCGTACTCCAGCGGCGCGGGATCGCCGGGACCGTTGGACAGAAAGAGGCCGTGCGGCTGCAAGGCCATAATCTGCGCCGGGGTCGTGTGCGCGGGCACCACGATGGGCTCGATGCCGACCTCGGCCAGCCGCTCGATGATGGTGTGCTTGATTCCGAAATCCATCAGCACGACGCGCTTGCCGTGCCGCAGGGTGGGAAAGGCGTAGGGCAGGGCGGTCGTGACTTCCTTCGTCATGTCGTGGCCGTCAATGTCCTGATGGTCCCGCGCCCTTTGCACGTACACCTGCTCCTCGGCGGGGGTGAACTCGCCGTAGGGGTCCTCGGGGTGGGTGTAGGAGCGGTGGGCGATCACGCCCTTGACCACGCCGCCCGACCGCAGCCGCCGCACGAGCGCCCGCGTGTCGATCCCCTGGATGGACACGACCCCGTACTGCTGCATAAAGGCTTCCAGCGACTGCTGCGCCCGGTGGTTGGAGTACTCGCCGGAGAACTCGCGGGAAATGAAGCCCCGCACGTAGGGCTTGTTGCTCTCCATGTCGTAGATCGCCACGCCGTAGTTGCCCACGTGCGGATACGTGATGGTCACGATCTGCCCGTTGTACGAGGGATCGGTCATGATCTCCTGATACCCGGTCATGGAGGTGTTGAACACCACCTCGCCCACCGTCTCGCCCCGGTGCCCGAAGGCGTAGCCCCGGTACACCGTGCCGTCTTCCAGCGCCAGAATCGCGCGTTCTTTTCTGATCATTCGGAACCTCCATTCGCGCCTCACGGAACGCGTTTTATGGCGGAAGCTGTTCAGCGGTCGGCCGTCAGCATTCAGCCACAGAGCTTATCAGGCAAGCCAGCGGCCAACCGTGCCAACCCGACCGGACGGCCTCACGCCAGCGCCCGGTACATGGCGATCTCGTTGCAGTTCTCGAAAAAGGCGCACCGCTGGCATTCCGACCACACCTTCGGGTGCAGGTGCGTTTTGTCGATCCGCACAAAGCCGCACTTCTCGAAAAAGGCCTGCTGGTACGTCCAGGCGAACAGCGCGGGGAGGTCGATCTCACGGGCCTCGCGCTCGCAGGCTTCGACGAGCTGCTTGCCCAGCCCCCGCCCCTGCATGTGAGGGTGGATGGCGAGGCCGCGCACCTCCGCGAGGTCTGGCGCGAGGAGGTGCAGGCCGCACACGCCCGCCAGGCCGCCCGGTTTGTCCTCGTGCGGTTCGGCCAGCACGAGGTGAAAGTCGCGGATGGTCTCGGCCAGCAGCGAGCGCGAGCGCACGAGCATCTGCCCCCGCGCCGCCCAGTACCCGATCAGTTCGTGAATCGCCTCGACGTCCGACAGGCGGGCCTTGCGGGTGACGAGCGGCGCCTGCGGGTGAATGTCGGGAACGGCGATGGAGTCGAGGGCGAGGAAGGTCACGGATGAACCTCCCCCGGCAAGCAACAAGGAGCGTGGACCGTGAAGAGGCACGTCCCCCCCACGACCCACGCGGACGACGGCGCGGCGGCCGTTAAGCCTGCCCGACCCCCACGTCCAGTGCCCGCATCCAGGTGAAGCCGCCGGGGCGCTCGCTGCGGGCGCGGTAGGCGCGGACCTGCGGGGTATCGGGCACGTCGCCCAGCACGACCGCGAGGGGCACCTGCGTGAAGCCGAAGCTGTGCCAGTCGCCGCCCTTGCTGAACAGGTAGATGGCCCGGTCGCCCCGCGCCTTGGCGTACTCCACGGCGCTCATCACCAGTCGCCGTCCCAGCCCCTGCCCCTGCGCCGAGGGCAGCACCGCCGCCCCGCGCAGCAGGGAGGCTCCCTCGCCATGCTCCAGGCCGATGGCCCCGATGGGGTTCCCGCCGCGCTCCATCACCCAGTAGGTGGTGCCGGGCGCGAGGGCTTCTTCGGTTTCCAGCCCGGCCTCCTGAAAGATGCGGCAGACGGTGGCCTTGTCCTGGGGCGTGGCGAGACGAATCTGAACGCTCTGCTCGGTCATGGGTGGTTCCTCCGGAGGGGATGTCCGACCAGACGACCCAGCGGGCGTCTGGCGCGGCTGGATTGTGCGTGAAGGCAGCATAGCGCACGCCCGCGCTGTGCACGCCCAGCACCCTCACGCCCCCCCTCCCCCGCCCAGCACGCGCTTCCAGGCCTGCTCGCGCTCGATCCAGCCTTTCAGGAGGCCGCTTTGCACCTGCGGCGTGTTCGGCAGCGCGGCGGCGAGTTCATCCGCGCCCACCGGCACGAAGCCGAAGCGCCGCCAGTAGTCCCCTGCTTCCTGCGAGAAGAGGTAGACCGTGCGGTCCCCGCGCAGACTGGCATAAGTCAAAGCCGAGGCCACGAGCGCCCGACCCAGCCCCTGCGAGCGGGCTTCCGGCAGGACGGCGGTCGAGCGGATCAGGGACGCGCCCTCGCCGTGCTCCAGGCCGATGCAGCCGCCCGGCACCCCGTTGAGGTCGGCGATCCAGTAGGTGCTGCCCTCCGGCGTCACGCTGGAGCTGTGCATCTCGCAGCGCGTCAGCAGTTCGATGATGGTGGGGAAGTCGGCGGGCACGGCCTGGCGCAGCTTGACGTGCACTGTATCGAGGGGCGCGGGGATGTAAGTCATGGGGAAGGCCTCCTCTGGGGGCGGGAAAGATAGGGTCAGACGGAGTCGGCGGTTTCGGCGGCGCGGGCGGCTTCCTTAAGGAAGTACCGCAGACCCGCCCCCGCGCTGGCGTCCGTGTTCCAGCGGGGAATGACATGCAGGTGAACGTGCGGGATGTGCTGCCCGCCCGCCGGGAGGACGTTCCAGCCCACCGTGTAGCCGTCGGGCTGGACGGTCGCGTCGAGGTGCGCCCTCACCTCGGCGAGCAGGGCGTGGGTGGCGGCGGCTTCCTCGGGCGTGAGGTCGAAGACCGTCTGGCAGGGGCGTTTGGTCACGATGATGCCGGAATAGGGCAGGCCCTCGGCGTACTGGGGCTGAAGCTGGCTATAAACACACAGGTCGTTCTGAATCGTCCAGCCCTCCCCCGTCAGGCGGCCCTCAGCGTTGGGAACGAGGGGGTTGTCCTCCGGCTGCGCGAGAAACTGCTCCCACTCCGCCTCCCGCTTCGCCAGCAGGGTGCCGTCCAGACTCACGGTGACCTTCACGAGAGGGCCGCCTTCGCCGCCGCGACCGCCTCGCGCACCCGCTCCGGTGCGGTGCCGCCGAAGCTCTGGCGGGATTTCACGCTCTCCTCGACCGTCAGCGAACGGGCCACGTCCGCGCCCAGGAGGGGGTGGGCGGCCCGCAGTTCCGCGTCCTCCAGCTCCCACAGTTGGCGACCCGAGCGCGAGGCCAGCCCGACGAGGCCGCCGACGACCTCGTGCGCCTCGCGGAAGGGCACGCCCTCACGGGCCAGGAAATCCGCGAGGTCGGTGGCGGTGGAAAAGCCCCTCGCCGCCGCCGCCTTCGTCACGTCCGCGTGCCAGACGGACTTCGGCAGCATGTCGGCGTAGAGCCGCAGCACGATGGAGAGGGTGTCATAGGAGTCGAACACGCCTTCCTTGTCCTCCTGAAGGTCCTTGTTGTAGGCCAGCGGCGTGCCCTTCACCACCGTCAGCAGGCCCATCAGGTTGCCGAACAGCCGCCCCGCCTTGCCCCGCGCGAGTTCGGCCACGTCGGGGTTTTTCTTCTGCGGCATGATGGAGCTGCCCGTGGTGTGCGAATCCGGCAGCGTCAGGAAGCCGAACTCGAAGGTCGAATAGAGGATCAGTTCTTCACTCAGCCGCGAGAGGTGCGCCCCCAGAATCGCCGCCGCCGACAGGAACTCCAGCGCAAAGTCCCGGCTGCCTACCCCGTCCAGGGAGTTGGCGGTGGGCCGGGCGAAGCCCAGCGCCTCGGCGGTGGCGTGCCGGTCGATGGGCCAGGGCGTCCCGGCCAGCGCGGAGGACCCCAGCGGCGACTCGTCCATCCGCTCGGCGGCGTCGCGGAAGCGGCCCTCGTCGCGCTCCAGCATGGCAGCGTAGGCCATGAACCAGTGCGAGAGCAGGATGGGTTGAGCTACTTGCAGGTGCGTGTAGCCGGGGAGGATAACGGCCTCTCTCCCATCGGAGGCCAGATGCTTTTCGGCCTCGCGGACCATCACCGCCCGCAACGCCCGCGTCCTGTCCGCGAGGTCGAGCGCCGCTTCCTTGGTAAAGAGCCGGAAATCCACCGCCACCTGATCGTTGCGGCTTCTCGCCGTGTGCAGCTTCCCCGCCACCGGCCCGATGCGGTCGCGCAGGGCGGCTTCCACGTTCATATGAACGTCCTCGCGGTCAAGACGCCACTCGAAGGTCCCGGCGCGGACTTCGGCCAGGATGCCCTGCAAGCCCTCCTGAATCTGCGCGACTTCCTCCGGGGTCAGGATGCCGACCTGCCCCAGCATCGCCACATGCGCGAGCGAACCGCGAATGTCCTGCTCGGCGAGGCGTTGGTCGAACCCCACGGAGGCGTTGAACAGCTCGACGAGGCCGTCGGTGGCTTCGGCGAAGCGGCCCCCCCAGAGCTTGGATTCTTGTTGAGCTTGAGTCATGAATGGTCCTTGCTGGCAGGAGAAGTTAGGGAAGGGTCAGCACGCGGAAGAGGGCCCAGAGCAGATACACCACCGTCAGCACGGCCCCGACGATAAGGACACCGCGCCGAAGGGACGGGGGCCGCCATTTCAGCAGGAAGCCCAGCAGGCCGAGCGTGGTGAGGATGGGCAAGCCGATCAGCAGGGTGAGACTGATCACCGGACCTCCTTCACCAGCACCACTGGAGGCGCACTCGCCGGGTTCGCGTGGGCGTACACGGCCCCCTCGTCCACCCGGTAGCCCAGGCGCTCGTAGAAGGGGACGACTTCGAGGTTGTACTGGCTGACGGCCAGCAGCACGCGGGCATAGCCGTCCCGCACCGCGACCTCCTCCACCGCCCGCACCAGTGCCGTGCCGATGCCCTGTCCGCGCACTTCCGGAAGGGTCGCCAGCTTGTTGAGGGTCAACGTCTCCGGCCCGTCGGGGCGCCAGCCCACGCAGCCCACCGCCCGCTCCCCGTCCCAGGCGAGGAAGCCCCCGCCCTGGCCCAGGCTCCAGGCCACATCTTCCGGGCGGGTGCGGCTCCAACTGGAGCGCGGGTCCATTCCGACGGCCATCATGACCCTGTGGAAGGCGGGCGCGTCGGCAGGGGTCGCGGCGCGAATCATGCGGGCGGCTCCAGGGTCAGGCGCAGTTCGGGGTGGGTGGATTCCACGAAGCCCAGCCGGTCGTACAGAGGGCGGCCCATCGGCGCGGCGTTGAGGGTGACCTGCCGCAACCCCCGCGCCCGGACCTCCTCCAGCACCGCTTCCATCAGCGCCTCCGCCAGTCCCCGACGGCGGTGGGCGGGGTCCACCGAGACGTTGAGGATGTGGCCTTTCTGGGTCGCGGGGTCCGCGAGGGTCGGAATCCGGGGAAAGACCATCAGCCCCGCGCCGCCCACCACCGTCCCCTCCCACTCGGCCAGGAGGCCCACGTATTCGCCGGACGCGAGCGCCCCGCGCAGCCAGTCGGTCCAGAGGGGCACCTCCGCAGCGGCGGCCTCCGGGGTCAGGGTGTCCATGTCCACGAACATCTGGGCACGCTGCCGGGCGACGGCAGGCGCGTCGGCGGGGGTGGCCCGGCGCAGCGCGTACCCCTCCACTTCCCTCATCCCCTCACCCGCTCCCAAATCTGCCCGAGGTGATGGCTCAGGTGACGGTCATAGTGTTCCAACAGCTCCCCCAGCGTGATCGGTTGCTTCCCATTCAGCCGCCCTACCGTGGCCCGCGCCGTGTGCAACCGCTCGGGCGGCAGCAGCGCGGCGAAGTGGGCCAGGTGGAGGTTGTAGGCGTGCCAGAGGTCGAGAATCTCGGCCCAGGGGCGCCCCTGCCAGTCCTGCGCGAGGTTCCAGGCGTCCTGGTCCCAGACCGGGAACACGAGGTCGTCTTCGGTTGCCATCCGGGCCCAGCGGGCGTGGTTGTTGCACGCCGAGTCCACCAGATGCCCCAGCACCTGCTTGGGGCTCCAGACGCCGGGGGCGGGAACACGGCTCACCGTCTCCTCGTCCAGGGTCCCGAGCCAGCTCTGAATGGCCCCGATCTCTTCCCGCCTCATGCCTCAGACCCGCTCGACTTCCTTCTTCTCCGCCTTCGCCTCCACCCGCGCCTGCACCCGCATCCTGAGGGCATTGAGCTTGATAAAGGCCCCCGCGTCGTGCTGGTTGTAGTCGCCGCCCGCCTCGAAGGACACGAGGTCCTTGTCGTACAGGCTGCGCGGCGCCTTGCGGCCCACGACGATGCAGTTGCCCTTGTAGAGCTTCAGGCGGGCCGTGCCGGTGACGCTGCGGGCCACGTGGTCGATGTAGACCTGCAACGCCTCGCGCTCGGGGGCGAACCAGAAACCGTTGTAGACGAGTTCGGCGTACTTGGGCGCCAATGCGTCACGCTGGTGCAGCACCTCGCGGTCGAGGGTCAGGCTCTCCACGGCGCGGCGGGCGTGGTAGAGCAGCGTGCCGCCGGGCGTCTCGTACACGCCGCGCGACTTCATGCCCACGAAGCGGTTCTCCACGAGGTCAATGCGCCCCACCCCATGCCGACCGCCGATCTCGTTCGCCCGTTGCAGCAGGGCGGCGGGGCTGAGGCGTTCGCCACCAATCGCCACCGCGTCCCCGTTCTCGAACTCGACCTCCACGTACTCGGGCTGATCGGGCGCCTCCTCGGGGCTGACCGTCAGCTTGAACATGTGCGCGGGCGGCTCGTTCCAGGGGTCTTCCAAAATCCCGCCCTCGAAGGAGATGTGCAGCAGGTTGGCATCCATGCTCCAGGGGTCCTTCTGGGTGGTCGGGACGGGGATGCCGTGCTCGCGGGCAAAGGCTTCGAGGTCGGCGCGGCCCTGGAAGTCCCAGTCGCGCCAGGGAGCCACCGTCACGATGTCGGGCTGGAGGGCGTAGGCCGTCATCTCGAAGCGCACCTGATCGTTGCCCTTGCCCGTCGCCCCGTGCGAGACAGCGACCGCGCCCTCCTTCTCCGCGATCTCGACCATCTTCTTGGCGATCAGGGGCCGGGCGATGGAGGTGCCCAGCAGGTAGTAGCCCTCGTACAGCGCCGAGGAGCGGAACATCGGGAACACGTAGTCGCGCACGAACTCCTCGCGCAGGTCCAGCGCGTAGGCGGCCACCGCGCCCGTGTTCAGCGCCTTGACCCGCGCTTCTTCCACCTCGTCCCCCTGCCCGAGGTCGGCGGTAAAGGCCACCACGTCGTAGCCGCGCTCGGTTTGCAGCCACTTCAGGATGATGGAGGTATCCAGCCCGCCCGAGTAGGCGAGGACGATCTTGGGTCGGTCGGCTTGGGTCATGGGTCGATTCTCTCCTGTGCGGGTGTGGGCCACACGAAATCCCCGGCGCGTGAACCCTCGGCCTGTCCAGATAGGAAGGCCGGGCGGTCAGCGTCGGGGGGGCAGGGTGGTCATGGCGTGTATGGATATACGCAGCAGGCGTATAGCTATTCAGGAGCGTAGCAGCATGGTCGAGGGGGCGCAAGAGCATTGGCAAAACACCCCGGCCGCGAGGGACCGGGGTGAGAGCGGCGAGAAGCGACTCAGCGCAAATCGTAGTTCAGGCCCAGGCGCACGCCCGCGCCAAAGCCGAAGCCCGACCCGGCGGTCGTCACGCCGATGGTGGGGCCGACGTTGCCTTCCACGAACACGCTGAAGGGCTGGGCGATGTTGTAGCGCAGCCCGCCGAGGACATGCGGGTAGGCCGAGACGCCGACGACCGACCCGACCGCCGCGCCCGCGCCCAGGCCAAAGCCGTAATAGGGCTCGAGGCCGCCGAAGCTTTGCCCGCTGATGTTCTGGAGGTACGCCACCTCGCCGCCCACGCGGAAGGCTCCCGCAAACAGCCCGGTGGTGCTGAGGTTCAGGCCGTAGCGCACCGCCGAGTTGGCCGTCAGGTCGGTCTGGTAGTGCAGGCCCGTCGTGGTGCCGATGTGCCCACCGACAGCGTCGGCTGCGGCGGTCGAGACGGCGCCCAGCGCCAGGAGTCCAAGCATCGTCTTCTTCATGGGTTCAGCTTAGGCGGCGGCTCCCGTCCGGCACACCCCGCAAAATCTTTAGGAAGGCGCCGGGGCTATCCTCATGCCCGTGCCTCCTTTCCTGCGCGGCCTGAGTCTGGGGCTATCCCTGATCGTCGCCATCGGGCCACAGAATGCCTTCGTGCTGCGGCAGGGGCTGGCTCGTCGGCACGCGCTGCTTGCCGCCCTGGCCTGCTCGCTGTGCGACACCCTGCTCACGGCGGTCGGGGTGCTGGGGGTGGGGGCACTCCTCGCGCGGTCCCCGGCGCTCGTCACCGCCGGGACGCTGGTGGGCGCGGCCTTCCTGGGGTGGTACGGGTGGCGCTCCTTTCGCTCGGCCCACCATCCGGTAACGCTGGATACCGGGGGGCAGGCGGCGGCGACCCCTGCCGCCGTGATCGCTACCGCCTCTGCCTTCAGTCTCCTCAATCCGCACGCGATTCTTGACACAGTGGTATTGATCGGCGGGGCCAGCGCGGGCTTGAGCGACCAGGCACGGTGGGCCTTTCTGGGGGGCGCGGTCGCTGCCTCGTGGCTGTGGTTTTTTGCGCTGGCCCTGCTCGCAGGCCGCCTCACATCGCTGATGCGCTCGGTGCGGGCGTGGCAGGTGCTGGACATCCTGATCGGGGCGATGATGTGGGTGATTGCGGCGGGGTTGGTCACCAGCCTACTTCAGAAATAGGTCTGCATAACCTTGCAGCACCCTGTTCCCCCGATCCGTGCCATACTCGGGACTCGGAATGCCCAAGCGTACCGACCTCCAGACCATCCTGATTCTCGGCAGCGGCCCCATCCAAATCGGGCAGGCGGCCGAGTTCGACTATTCGGGCACGCAGGCCCTCAAGGCGCTGAAAAAGGAGGGGTACCGCGTCGTCCTGGTGAACTCCAACCCGGCGACGATCATGACCGACCCCGATCTCGCCGACGCGACCTACCTGGAGCCACTGACGCCCGAGTTCGTCCGCAAGGTCATTGAGAAGGAGCGCCCCGACGCCCTGCTCCCCACCCTGGGCGGGCAGACGGCCCTCAACCTGGCGATGGACCTCAACGCCAACGGCACCCTGGCCGAGTTCGGGGTGGAACTGATCGGCGCGAACGCCGAGGCCATCCACAAGGGCGAGGACCGCGAGGCGTTCCAGGCGGCGATGAAGAAGATCGGCGTGGAGACGGCGCGGGGCAAGATGGTGCACTCCATGGAGGAGGCCACCGAGTACCAGAAGGAAATCGGCCTCCCCATCGTCATCCGGCCCTCCTTCACGCTGGGCGGCACGGGCGGCGGCATCGCGCACACCTACGAGGACTTCCTGAAGATCACGGAAGGCGGCCTGCGCGACAGCCCCGTGAACTCGGTCCTCCTCGAAGAGAGCATCCTGGGCTGGAAGGAGTACGAGCTGGAGGTCATGCGCGACCACGCCGACACAGTGGTCATCATCACCTCCATCGAGAACTTCGACCCGATAGGCGTGCATACCGGGGACTCGATCACGGTGGCCCCGGCGCAGACCCTCAGCGACGTGGAGTACCAGCGGCTGCGGGACCAGTCGCTCGCCATCATCCGCGAGATCGGCGTGGACACGGGTGGCAGCAACATCCAGTTCGCGGTGAACCCGGAGAACGGGCGCGTCATCGTGATCGAGATGAACCCGCGTGTCAGCCGCTCCTCGGCGCTGGCGAGCAAGGCGACCGGTTTCCCCATCGCCAAGATCGCCGCCCTGCTCGCGGTGGGCTACCACCTCGACGAGCTGCCGAACGACATCACCCGGAGCACGCCCGCCTCCTTCGAGCCCAGCATCGACTACGTGGTGACGAAGATTCCGCGCTTCGCCTTCGAGAAGTTCCCCGGCACGCCCGACGCCCTGGGTACCCAGATGCGGAGCGTGGGCGAGGTCATGGCGATTGGCCGCACCTTCAAGGAGAGCGTGCAGAAGGCGCTGCGGAGCATCGAGGCGGACGTGCGCGGAACATTTGCCGCCATGTCCGACGACGAGTTGCGTGGCCTGCTGTACGGCAACCCGCGCCGAATTGAGGCCGTGCTGGAACTGCTGCGGCGGGGCGAGGGAGTGGCGGCCCTCCACGACGCGACGAAGATCGACCGCTGGTTCCTGGGGCAGTTGCAGGAAATCGTGGACGCGGAGAAGGAGATCGCGGACCTCGGCCCTATCCAGGGCTGGAAGTACGAACTCTGGCGCGAGGTCAAGCGGCTGGGCTTTTCCGACGCGCGGCTGGGCGAACTCGTGGGGCTGAGCGAGCTGGAAGTCCGGCAACTCCGCAAGGCCGCCAAGGCCACCCCGGTCTACAAGACGGTGGACACCTGCGCCGCCGAGTTCGAGGCGTACACGCCCTACCACTACTCGACCTACGAGTGGGAGGACGAGGTAAGCGAAACCGACAAGCCCAAGGTGGTGATCCTGGGCAGCGGCCCCAACCGCATCGGGCAGGGGGTGGAGTTCGACTACGCGACCGTCCACGCCGTCTGGGCGCTTCAGGAGGCGGGCTATGAGACGATCATGGTCAACTCCAACCCGGAGACGGTCAGCACCGACTACGACACCGCCGACCGCCTGTACTTCGAGCCGCTGACCTTCGAGGACGTGATGAACATCGTCGAGCACGAGAAGCCCGTCGGCGTGATCGTGCAACTCGGCGGGCAGACGCCCCTCAAGCTGGCGCGGCGACTGGCGGACGCGGGCGCCCCCATCATCGGCACCAGTCCCGAGACGATCCATGAGGCGGAGGACCGCGCCTCCTTCAACGCCCTGTGCGAGCGGCTGGGGCTGCCGCAGCCGAGGGGCAAGGTGGCCGAGACGCCCGCGCAGGCGCTCTCGCTGGCCGCCGAACTCGGCTTTCCGCTGATGGCCCGGCCCTCCTACGTGCTGGGGGGCCGCGCGATGCGGACAGTGCGGAGCATGGAGGAACTGACGACCTACCTGGACGAGGTGTACGCCGCTGTCGAGGGGCAGCCGTCCATCCTGCTCGATCAATTTCTGGAGGGGGCGCTGGAACTCGACGTGGACACCCTCTGCGACGGGGAGCGGGCGGTCGTGGCGGGCATCATGGAGCACGTCGAGGCCGCCGGGGTCCACTCGGGCGACTCCGCGTGCGTGCTGCCCCCGGTGAACCTCTCGCCTGAACTGACCGAGCGCGTGAAGGCCGACACGGAACGCCTCGCGCTGGAGCTGGGCGTGCGGGGGCTGATGAACGTGCAGTGGGCGGTGAAGGACGGCGTGGCGTACATCCTGGAGGCCAACCCGCGTGCCAGCCGCACCGTGCCCTTCGTCTCCAAGGCCGTGAACCACCCGCTCGCCAAGAGTGCCGCGCGAATCGCCGTGGGGCACACGCTGGAGCAGATCGGCTTCACCGAGACGCCCACGCCGGGCATGTACTCGGTCAAGGAGGTCCACCTGCCCTTCCTGAAGTTCGCGGGCGTGCTGCCCGTCCTCGGCCCGGAGATGAAGAGCACGGGCGAGAGCATGGGCATCGACGCGGACCCGTACCTCGCCTTCTACCGCGCCGCGCTCGGGGCCAAGAGCAACCTGCCGCTGTCGGGCACGGCGCTCCTTCTCGGGGACGGTCTGGACGACGTGGCCGCCACGTTGGAGGGCGCGGGGCTGCGGGTCATCCGCGAGCAGGACGGTGACACGCTGCCCGACCTCCTCATCGACGTGACCGCCTCGCCGCTCCTCCGCACCGCCCTGGAACGCGGCAAGCCCATCGTCAGCACCCGCGAAGGCGCCGAGTGGACAGCCAGGGCGATAGGAGCGGCGAAGGGAAGGGAGTTGGGGGTTAGGAGCTTACAGGAGTGGATCAAATGAGAAATCTACGTATGGAGAAAATCGTGCTGAGCAATGTGGGTGGAATATCTGACATTGGTATTGAGTTTACGAGTGGCTTGAACATTATATGTGGAGAGAATGGTATAGGGAAAAGTACAATTTTAAAGTCAGTAGCTCAAGTCTTTTTCCCGTACAGGGCAGTAATAACACGCCGCTCTTCTGCTGAATCAGGTAAGCTCGCAGGCTCGTACAATTTTAATAACGTTTCGTTTCAATTCTCCTATGATATTTCTAAATTTTTTCCTTTAGGTGATGATCAATTAGTATACAGTTTTGATATGAGAGAAATGTTAAAGAGTGTGATATTCATCCAACCTGATAGAGATTTCAACTACACACAACTTAACGCTATTGAGAGAAATCCAAGCCGCGGGGTGTGGGATGTTCAAAACGTAACTTTTGAAAAATACAGATTTGATGTCCTGAAACAGTGGTTTGTAAACAGATCTTTATTCTCTGGATTAGATAATAGCCTCGAACACCACCAAATAGAAAATTTGACGACGGCAAAGAACGCTATTGGACTTCTCGATCCCTCCACTAAATTCTTTTCTATAGATGCAAAAACATTTGATATCACGCTTCTATCGAAAGGCGAGAAGATCTACTTGGAATATCTTTCATCGGGTTATAAATCCTGTGTGTTTTTAATATGGCAAATTATAGCAGAGATAGAATTTAGATTCTCCGAAGACAAGGTGCCAGCGAAAGACTTTTCCGGGATCATCCTGATTGACGAGCTAGATGTTCATTTGCATCCTATATGGCAATCTAGAATTGCGAATGCAGTAGCAAAAACGTTCCCTAAAAGTCAGATAATAATAACCACCCACAGCCCACACGTACTGCAAACTGCTGAGGCAAATAGCGTTGTCGCACTACAAACTAATAGCAGCAATGAGCAGTTTGTCAAACACTTTAAGCTGGGTGAGTTCGGTTTTATGGGTTGGTCCGTTGAAGAAATCTTAAAGGATGTTATGGGACTAAAAGATTCAATATCACCCGTTTTAGACAGTAGACTCAAGGCTATAGATAACGCTATCGAAGAAGACGACGGAGACGCGGCCAGAGAAGCATACGAACAACTTGACGATATGCTTCATCCCTCTAGTCCTCTGAGGAAGATTTACAAACTGCAGCTAGCCGGTTTAGGTGTCGAAGTACATGATAAAGCTAACCCGCAGACCTAAACCCCCGGAGTTGACCGATGAAGTAGTCAATGAGTTGACTCAAGAATACAAGTTAAGCAAAAGTAGTGTATGGAATCGTCCCTTCATAAAGGACGCCTTGATGCTTATGAGCCATAGCAAGTGTGCCTATTGCGAAGTCAAGCTAGATCACCGTGGCTCTAACATGGAGGTTGAACACTACCATCCTAAATCCCTATATGAAAATGAAGTCGTAGAGTGGAGTAACTTATTACCTTCCTGTAAAAGATGCAACGCAAGTAAAGGCAGTCATGATACGAAGGCAGCACCTATAGTAAATCCATTTATTGATGATCCGAGAGATCATTTGGAATTAAAACAGTTTCGCTATAACCACATAACAGGAATCGGAAAAACCACCAAAGAAGAGTTGAATCTTAACGATGTAGATATACAGAGGGACCGTTTTCTAATATCGCTAACCGCTTCTCAGACACTCGAGAAACTTTCTAATCTTCTTGAACAATATTTATCTGGGAATAAAAATAGCACCCGCACCCGCAATAACATCGTAAGAGGAATAGAGATTTTATTGCATGAGGCCGGCCCGGAGAGTGAATATTCTGCTATTGTTTCAACCACTTTGTTGAGTCACGAGCTATGGACTCCTATGGAGGAAGAGCTTAAGGCGCAAGGACTATGGAGCCAAATGATGGAAGATCGCAAGAATTTAGCACTCTCCACAGCATACATTTAAGACACGAGCAATTTTTATTTTAAAGCAGTACGCCGTTTAGGGCTTGAGTGACACGGCTTCGGGCAGCGTGGAGACGCGAAAAAATGGAGACGGTATGGCTAGATACCGTCTCCACCACAGTTTAGGGCGTCGTGCGGTCATTCGTCAGCTCCACCGCTGGGCCAAACGGCATTTCAGTGACCACAAGCGGTTCAAGCACCAGAAGCTCAGTGATGCGCTGCTGGTGGCCTTGCTACTCAGCCGTCTCGTCTTCAAGCATCCGTTTCCGTCTATCTGGTGGCAGATGCTGAGGGAAGACCGCTCCGGTCTTCCCTCGTACACCCAGGCCTACACCCGTGGCCTCCGTCTCCTGGACCGCCTCGAAGCGGTCGTCAGCCCAGCCAGACGCTGCACAGAGGTCATCATCGACTCGATGCCGCTTCCGGTCTGCCGTCCTAAACGGGGGAAACGCTGCG